>JALFFZ010000029.1 GCA_022777585.1 Bacteroidales bacterium
GCTCGTGGTCAATGTAGGCACCCTGAATGCGAGGCTTTCGAGAGGGGTATAGCCCCAAGGCTCGTAGTATGACGGGAAGAGTGTGAGGTCCAGACCGATGAGAAGGTCGTAGTACTTCATGTTGAACACTCCGTCATTGCCATTGAGATAGGACGGGATGAAATATACCTTGATATTGGAATCATGGGTATTGGCCAGACCGAGTTCGCGGAACCTCCGGGTGATGGTATCATACTCCGGATTCATCAGATAATGTGAAACCTGTGTCGTGTATGACTGGTCTCCCTTGCCTGAAAGCTTTGAGACGAGACTTGTATCGGCTCCGTTGTGGCCGGACGGAATCATTATGAACGCGTGGATTTCCTTGCCCTTGAAGTCGGAGCGGCGGATTTTGTCCACTGCGTCAATGAACACGTCAATTCCCTTGTTTCTGTATTCGTATCGGCCCCCTATGCCAACGAGAATGGCATCCTCGGCTACCGGCATTCCGGACATCGCAGAGGCTACCTGCCTCAACCTGAGTCTCGCTGCCGAACGCTTCGAGACATATTCCTCCTCCGTCGCCGGAGTAAAACTGTTCTCGAATCCGTTTGGGGTTACCACATCGACTTTCCGGCCGAGGAACTGACCGCATTCCTCTGCGGTAATCTCGCTCACTGTCGTGAAGACGTCGGCATTCTGCGCTGACTTGGTCTCCAGGGAGTGAAGGGCCATGACATTGAACTGCCTGGCTTTTTCATCAGGGTTGTACGCAGACATTGACTCGTACAGCCTCAAATTGTTGCCGGCAAGACAACGTCCCACGACAGTGGCGTGAGTTGTAAAGACAGTTGCAACTGGCAGCCCGGAATATTTCAGGTACAGGAGTCCGGCTCCTGTCTGCCACTCGTGGAACTGGGCGACAACCTTGTCGGAAGGGTCAAGGAAGAACTTGTAGTAGCTCTCAATCACCTTTCCGGCCACATAGCCGAAGAGGGCTGATTCCTTGTAAT
Source organism: Bacteroidales bacterium (assembly GCA_022777585.1). Classification (GTDB taxonomy): domain Bacteria; phylum Bacteroidota; class Bacteroidia; order Bacteroidales; family UBA932; genus Cryptobacteroides. The sequence goes on from JALFFZ010000029.1 coordinate 993, forward strand.
CCCAGTTGCCGGTGATGGAGTCCACCCCGAATCTTTCCCAATATTCCGTCAGAATGTCGTTCTGACGTGTGAGGAACTGCTTGAAATCCACAAGCACAGCCACGGGGCTTCCCGGCACGTTCCACTTTCCGATTCTCAGCCTGAGACCCTTGGAGGCGGCATCAATCCGCCAAGCCTGCCAAAGCAGCGGGTCTTCCTGGAAATCAGGATTCGCATCCGTATCCATCCAGACATCAGGGCCGATGAGTATGTGATGTCTCTTGAGCTGAGACTTGAGGAAGAGGGATTTGGTCGCAATCACGGTGTAAATGCCGCCTACTTTATTGCAGACCTCCCAACTTACCTCAAAAAGATAATCCGGTCTGTTGTTAAATTCTGTCGCTGTCATTTAATTATTTTTTCCTTTTTACTGCCGGAGCCTCCTTCTTCTCCGCAGCGGCCTTCTTGGCAGTCGTTGCTTTCTTGGCAGGAGTCTCCTCAGCCTTCTTCGCAGGAGCCTTCTTCACAGGCTTCGCAGCAGCCTTTCTGCGGGCCGGGGCAGCAGTTTTCTTCTCCTTCTCAGGCGCAGCCTCCACCTTTTCGGCAACAGGCTCCGCATTTGAAGCTGCAAATTTAGCAAGGTTTGTCGAATATTCCTCATTTACGCGAATAATAAAATCGCTCAAAACGTTCATATAGTTGATGAACGCCTCGTACGGGGTGTCGTAAGGGTTGAAATACTTGTGAACCTCGCCGTCGGAGAAGAACTTCGTGCACATATAATAGAAATGGTCGCTCTCCTGGAGATGTCCGAAGTCATTGAACAGGGCCGGATCATTGATGAGGGCAACTTTCTCATACAGACCGTAGAGCTTGTTGAATGCCTCCTGCTGGAGCTCGTTTCCGAGCCATGCCGTCACATCACGCTCCTCGTCCGCCCAGGAAATAGGCTCCATTACCTCGAGAGCTGAAATCGGCTTGTGGGCAGAGGCAGCCTCTGAAGGGGTTGCGAAGCTGAATGTACCGTCGCTGATGACAGTCTCAGGAAGATAGCGCATGAAGTCGAAGATTCCGGAAGCAGCCTTCTGGTGTTCTCCGAAGGTCTCGTAGTCCATGAAGAGGTTTACAACATCACCGTCCTTGGCGTCGCTCTTCAGCCAACTGAGATATTTCTCGCCGGTGAGAGGCCACTCGCTCCAGCCCCTGTTGGAGAACCTGAAGGCGATGTCATCACTGAGCTTATAGTTCCTGAGAAGGAGTTTGAGACCATCCTGTCTGTCATTGACATATACGAAGTCCGGGCTTCTCCATCCGAGGATGTGCTTTGCTCCCTCGGTAAGCATTGTATTGAATCCGAGTTCGTGAACTCTCTCCCCGATGGCATCGGAGTAGATGAGCTCGGTATTCCTGAATGAGACAGGAGTCACCCCGAAATAATGCTCGATGGCAGCCTTATGCTTGAGAACCTGGTGCTTGAACTCAGCAGGTGATGCAAGGGATGCGAGAGAATGATAATATGTCTCGCAGAGGAACTCCACGCAGCCGGTGTCAGCAAGTTTGCGGAAGCTGTCAATCACCTCCGGAGCATACCTCTCGAACTGCTCGAGAGCGGAACCTGAGATGGAGAATGCCACCTTGAACGCTCCCTTGTGCTTCTTCACGAGGTCGAGAAGGAGACTGTTCATAGGGAGGTAGCACTGCTCGGCCACTCTCCTGAGGATGGTACGGTTGGTAAAGTCATCGTAGTAGTGCGAATCCTTGCCTATGTCGAAGAACCTGTAAAGCCTGAGTCTGGCAGGCTGATGAATCTGGAAATACAGGCACAAGCTTTTTGACTGTTTCATAATAACTTATAAAATTTGCAAAAACAACTTGATTCAAAGTCGTTTTTAATTTACTTTATCACTGATTCATAAACTTTCTTGATCTTCGCTGCGGCATTGTTCCACTTGAGGGTATTGACCTCATCATAGCCGTATTTGGAAGCGAAGTCGGCGAGAGCCGGGTACTTGAGGAGGGCGTAAATCTGGTCAGCCATTGCATCGACATCCCAGAAGTCCACCTTGAATGCATACTTGAGCACCTCGGCGGCACCTGACTGGTGCGAGATGACCGAAGGAACTCCCGAGCGCATTGCCTCAAGAGGGGAAATTCCGAAAGGCTCGGACACTGAAGGCATCACGTACACATCAGAGAGGGCGAACATCTTCTGCACCTCCGCTCCCCTGAGAAAGCCTGTGAAGTGGAACCTGTCGGAAATGCCGAGACGGGCGACCTGACGGATTGAGCGGTTCATCATATCACCGCTTCCCGCCATCACGAAACGCACGCCAGGACATCTCTTGAGAACCTTGGCTGCAGCCTCGATGAAGTACTCAGGACCTTTCTGGAAGGTGATTCGGCCGAGGAAGGTTACAACCTTGTCCTGTACTCCCCTCTCAACCTTCATCTCGCTCCTGCCGCTGAAGTCCACGGCATTGTGCACGGTCACGACCTTGTCCGGATTGATTCCGTACTTGGTGATGACAATGTTTCTGGTAAGGTCGCTGACTGTAATCACCCTGTCGGCAGCCTCCATTCCCTTTTTCTCGATTTCATAGACCCTCGTGTCAATGTTCTGGTCGCTGCTCCTGTCAAAGGATGTGGCGTGAACGTGGACTACGAGCGGTTTGCCTGAAAGCCTCTTGGCAGCGATTCCTGCCATATAGGTAAGCCAGTCGTGGGCGTGGATCACATCAAACTGACCCTTGCGGTTCATCGCTATGGTACCGCCCACCATCGCATATCTCGCAACCTCCTCCATGAGGTTGGAGCCGTATTTTCCGGAGAATTTGTATGTGCTTCCGTAATTGACGGAGAAATCCTTCACCTGACGGTGCCTGTCAGCCTCCACGAGGTTGTGGAACTCCTCAGGGTCAAGATAAGGGACCATATTCGTGCCGATGTGTACGAACTGTACCTTGTCAAGGAAATCATCTACTGTCATCGAGCCGGTGACCTGCACCGGGACATCGCTGGCATTCACGATATCAGCCACCTGCCTGTCCTCATCTCCGGATGCGGAAGGCATCACGAAAATGGTCTCGACTTCGTTCTTCACGAGGCCCTTGACTATACCGTAGCAGGCTGTTCCCAGTCCTCCTGCAATATGAGGAGGGAACTCCCATCCGAACATTAGAACTCTCATCTCGATTCCTCCTTGTATTTATTGATCAATCTTTCAACGCTTATGAGCGCAGCTGTGCTCATTGCCGAAGAAATGGCTCCGTGAGCCTCGTGTGGCGGGTCTCCGTCATAGAGTTCGGAGAATGCTCCCACGCCGTGCTTGTTGAGGTCTGCGAAGAATCCCTCGATCAGCCATTCGGCCTTCTTGCAGAACGAGGAGCCCCTCATCCTGAAGGCAACAGTGGCATAAGGCAGGAGCAATGCCGGCCAGGCGCATCCCTGATGGTATGCAAGGTCCCTGTCGCGCTGAGTACCCTCGTAAACTCCCTTGTACTTCACGTCGCGAGGAGAAAGGGTGCGGATGCCTCTTGCTGTAACGAGCTCACGCTCAATGATATTCATAATGCTTCCGGCAATGTCGTCCGAAATCGGCGAGGCAGCCACCGACAATGCGAACAGCTGGTTCGGACGGACATCCATATTCTGTCCGTTATTGTCCACATAGTCGGCCAGATAGCCGCAGGACTCATTCCAGAATGTCTTCTGGTAGTTCTCCTTGACGAGATCCCTTACAGGTGCCCAGGTGGCGATGAACTTGCTGCCGCGCTGGCCGTAGAGCTTCTCATTCTCCAGGGCGAAGCAGAGGGTGTCATACCAGAACGCATTGGTCTCCACCTGGTAGCCGGCCCTTTCCGTAACCGGATGGCCGTCGGTGTATGCGTTCATCCATGTAAGGGCGACATTGTCCTTCTGTGCCCAGAGCAGTCCGTTCGGCTGGAGGGACACTTCCTTCCTGACTCCAGGACCATAGCTCTCGATAATGCCCTTTACGACCTTTCCGTATTTCTTCCATACATCCTTGGCGGAGGCACCGCTGGCGATGTATTCCCTTAGAGCCCCTGCAAGCATGAGCGGAGCCTCAATCTGGGTGGTTCTGGAATAGAGGCGCTCCTGATTGTGGGCGATGAGGTCATCCAGAATCTCCTCGAATGCCTCAGGACGGCCGGCGTGAACGGTAAGTCCAGGCAATGTGAAGATGGTCTCCCTGAGAAGCCCGGTGTAGAGCCAGGAGAATCCGGCAGTGACGGTCTTCCTTCCGTTCCTGTCCCTGATGAGGACATCAGCGCAATGTATGAGCTGGTCGTGAAGGCTGACGATGCCCGGAATGGCCTTCAGAGCGGCATTGTAACGCCTCTTGATCATTGACGGAACCTCCTCGGTCACAGATGCGGAAAGCACCACAGAGTCTCCCTCTCCCATTGACAGTTCGAAACTGCCAGGGACGAAGAGGTCCTCCTTGCAGGCAAAACCGCGGCGAGCCTCATCGGAGTATGTAACCGCATTGTACCAGCAAGGTGACGATTTGTACTTGAACGATGCCGTACTGAGCTGCAGGTTGAGATCAGGGAAGCCCTCGTACATATTGAACGAGACTCCGTTCCTGACCTGCCTGAAGTCGGTTCTTGCAGATGAATTCTGGGATGTCAGGCTGTGAACACTCCTGAACGCCAGAAAAGGCTTGAGGCTGAGACGCAGCTTTGCCGGAGATTTCGTCACCTCATAGCGAAGCATCACCTGATCCTTGTCAGGAACGAGGAGAATGCTTTTCGTGAACTCAATCTGGCCCACCCTGTATGTGATTACAGGCACGGGATCGGCCGCGAAATCCACGATGTACTTATGTCCTCTCGGTTCATAGATGTCCCCGTAGCGGTGGATGCCGAGATTGAAGACCTTGCCATTTACCTCAAGGCTCTCATCCACGGAGGAGAGAAGCATATACTTGCCTCCTCCGAAATTGTCCACAGGAACGCTCAGAAGGCCGTGATAACGCCGTGTGTTGCAGGCTACAATGGTAGTGTTGCAGTAAGCGCCCGTCTTGTTCGCGCAGATAATCTCCCTCTTGAGAGAATAAGACAGGTTCACGAGTTCGGCCTTGTTGAATTTCAGAAATGCCATATCGCAAATATTAATGTATTTTTTTCAGTACAAAAGCGCAGCGGCAAGGGAGATAAAGGTTCATTTTTCCATCGGACCAATGCCTTTCCCCGTTCTTGAGCCGGCTGAAGCCATCATAGTTCTCGTCGTCAGAGTCGAAAATCAATTCCCACTCACCTTCCGGAGCCTTGAACGAATAATCCGTGAAAGATGCGGAAGGATTGAAATTGAGCGCAAAGATACAACTTTTCCGCTTGAATATCAACACTTTTTTAGCCTCGTCTGCCAGGATGGGCTCCGGAGGGAAGGCCAGAAGGTCCTCCTCTTTGAAGAGATGAACCATGTCCCTGTCGAAATTCATGAGATACTTGTAGCGGAGATAATCCGGCTCGGAAAGGGACCATTGACGGCGGGCATATTTGTAGGACCAGCCATTCCCCTCGCGAGGGAAGTCAATCCACTCCGGATGGCCGAACTCATTGCCCATGAAGTTCAGATATCCGTCACCTGCGGTGGCTATGGTAGCGAGCCTTATCATCTTGTGCAGAGCCATTCCCCTGTCCACGATGAGATTCTTCGAGTCCTTGTTCATCGAAGTGTACATCTCCTTGTCCATCAGCCTGAAAATCAATGTCTTGTCACCGACGAGAGCCTGGTCGTGGCACTCTGCGTAGCTGATTGTTTTCTCGTCTTTGCGCTTGTTGGTCAACTCCCACCAGATTTCGCCCATGCTCCACTGCTCGTCGCTCTTCTCCTTGAGCCATTTGATCCAATGGTCAGCCACGCCCATTGCCATTCTGAAATCGAAACCCAGACCGCAATCCTCGTATGGGGCAGCAAGCCCGGCCATTCCGCTCATATCCTCCGCAATGGTGATTGCATCCGGATTGATTTCCTTGACCAGCAATGCCGCCAGGGCAAGATATGTGACGGCGTTCTCGTCCACTCCGGAATTGAAATAATTGTCATATCCGCAGAAATCCTTGCCGAGACCGTGGTCCCAGTAGAGCATACTGGTGACACCGTCGAAGCGGAAACCGTCCAGATGGTATTCCTGCATCCAGAACTTGCAGTTGGAGAGGAGGAAATACTTGGTCTCGTCCTTTCCGTAATCGAAACATCTCGAGCCCCAGGCCGGATGTCTGCCCTGAGGGCCCCTGTAGAAGTAGAGGTCCTCCTTTCCGTCGAAGCGGCTGAGCCCCTCGGCCTCATTGTCCACGCTATGCGAATGAACTATGTCCATCACCACGGCAATGCCCCTGGAATGGGCGTCGTCCACGAGATGCTTGAACTCCTCCGGGGTACCGAAGCGGGAGGACAATGCGTAGAAGTTGGAGACCTGATAGCCGAATGAGCCGTAGTACGGATGCTCCTGAAGGGCCATAATCTGCAATGTGTCGTAGCCCAGTGCCTGAACCCTCGGAAGTACATTGAGCCTGAACTCCTCGAAAGAGGCAACCTTCTCCTGCTCCGAGCTCATGCCTATGTGGCATTCATATATGAGAGGATGAGGCCTTGGACCGGGAGAAGGATTCTTCCAGACATAAGGTTCAGCAGGTTCCCAGACCTGCGCGCTGAACACCTTTGTCTGCGGGTCCTGGACCACCCGTCTCACATAGGATGGAAGACGCTCTGCGCCACCGCCCGGCCACTCGATGAAGAGTTTGTACAGATCCCCGTGGCTGAGGAACATGTCCGGAAGGCGGAGTTCCCAGTTGCCTCCGCCTGCGGGCTTCAACTCGTAGGCTGTGGTCCGCTTCCAGTTGTTGAATTCGCCGATGAGATAGATTCTGCTGGCATTCGGAGCCCATTCCCTGAAAATCCAGCCTCCGTCGGCATCCCTGTGCAGGCCGTAAAAGAGATGGTTGTTCAACCCGGCCGAGAGAGACCCGTCCACCGAAATTTTCTCGCGGCAGGCCTCAATTCTTTCGTGTCTCTCCAGAATCTTCTCCTTGAACGGGAGCAGATACGGGTCCGCATCGAAAATGTACTTCTTCCCCTCCTTTGTATTGTTCTCCTTCATAATCCCTCCTTTTTTAATCATCCAGTTTCGAGGCCTTGTCCCTCGCCGTGCGCAGATAAGCCCTGCAGCCAGCGATGAGTTCCTTTGACCTCCCTATGTACCTGTCAATGTCAGAGAGTCCGGAAGAGGGATCCTCCGCCTTTGACGCAATTTCTTCCAGTTCCTTGACAGCTGCCTGATAATCAAACTCTTCCATCATTTTCCTCCTGTTTCAATTGTATTCCTGTCACCCGGCAGTCCAACGTACCGTCGGCGAACATCACTTTAACATTGTCCCCTGCCGAATGCCCGGCCGCATTCTTCATCACCACCCCTCCGTCATCCACCACGAGGGCATAGCCCCGGCTCAGGATTCTGCGGGGGTCCGCCCCGGCGATTCTCGACTCCAGCACATCCACGCGGGAGCCCATAAGGGAAATCTTGTTCAGAAAGGCTGTCTTGAGCCTGCCGGCGAATGAGGATATATACTGGTCCTCGTCCGCATATATCTCAATGAAGGTGTCAGCCAATGCCGTAGGGGTCTTCACATATCTCCACGCCACCATATCGCAGATGTGAAAGTCCTGGTCATGGCCGACTGCGGTAAGGATCGGCACAGGGCAGGTGGCAATGGCAGAAGCAAGCCTGTAGTCGTCGAAGCATGAGAGGTCAAGGTTGGACCCCCCTCCCCTGAGCACCAGCACCGCATCGAAAGGCTTCTCAGCCGAAGCTGCAGCCTTCAGGGCATCACTTATTGACTCCGGAGCCGAGGCTCCCTGCATCACGGCCTCGTAGAGAACAGTCTCAAGGACAAATCCGTAAGCATTGCCCTTCAGATGACGCTCGAAATCCCGGTATCCGGCGGCATCGGGAGCCGAGACCACCGCGAGCCTGTATGGAAGAGCCGGAAGTTCCAATGTCTTCTGCCTGTCCATAAGTCCCTCCTTCTTGAGCCTTTCAATGGTGGCGAGGCGTTCCTTCTCCTTTTCTCCCAATGAGCATACGGCGTCGATATCATCTACAATCAGGGAGAATCCGTAGAGCTGGCTGTAGTTCACCTGAACCCTCAGCAGCACAGTAATGCCCGGCTGCAGCGGCGAGCCAGCGACGGATTCAAAATAGGGTCCAAGCACTCTGTATCTGGATGCCCAGATGATGGCCGACGCCTTGGCAACGAGACCGCTTTCGTCCGACTGCGACAGTTCCAGATAGCAATGTCCACCTCCACGGACCTTCACCGCGCTGACCTCCGCCCTGACCCAGACACGGGCCGGAAAAGACGACTCCAGCGCCTGCCTGACTTCCGTCTGCAGTGTAAATAAATCGATTACATTTTTCTCCATCATTCCTAACGGATAAAATCGTGTTCTAATTAATGCGGTCTGGATACAAATTTAATCTTTTTTCGTATCTTTGCGCAAATTTTCAGCGGCATAATCATAAATTTTCAGAAAATGAAGATCTCCAAGGCAATTTTCGCTGGCAGCAGCACCAGGACCGGGCAACGTCCCGCCCTCAGGCTGCCCGAATTCGCATTCATCGGGAGATCGAATGTCGGCAAATCCTCACTCATCAATATGCTCTGCGGCTCAAGGAATCTGGCAATGACTTCCGGCACTCCGGGTAAAACAAAGCTGGTCAACCACTTCCTTATAAACGACAGCTGGTATCTTGTGGACTTGCCCGGCTACGGTTATGCGAAGCTGCCCGACAAGGAGAGAGCCAAGATCAAAGATGTCATCCGGGACTATCTGCACAATTCAGCGGAAATGCAGCTGCTCTTTGTCCTCGTGGACATCCGGCACGATATAGGGAAGATTGACATTGACTTCATCAATGAACTGGGAGAGAACGGCATTCCGTTCGCCATCATTTTCACCAAGGGCGACAAGCTCGGACCGGTGGCGAGGGAGGCCCAGGCGGAGAGGGACAGGGAAATCCTGTCAGAGTTCTGGGAATCGCTGCCGCCCTGCTTCATCAGTTCATCAGCCAACGGTCTCGGGAAGGAGGAGATTCTCGACTACATCGGCTCAGTGTTGTCGGACGTGAAAAAAGGAACACAAACCAAAACAACATTATGAACACCGAACACAGAATGGAACTATTTGCCTGCAGGGCATCCAAGGACTTCGCGGAGAAAGTCGTAAAGGAACTTGACGCAATCAAGGAGCCCGGCTCGAATCCCGTTTACCTTGGATATTCGGAAGTCACTTCTTTCAGTGACGGAGAATTCCAGCCTTCATTCACGGAGAGCGTACGCGGGGCCACCGTATTCATCCTCCAGTCCACATTCCCGCCGGCCGACAATCTGATGGAGCTTCTCCTCACCATCGATGCGGCAAAAAGGGCCTCAGCCTACAAGGTCATAGCCGTAATGCCTTATTTCGGATGGGCAAGGCAGGACAGAAAGGACAAGCCGAGAGTTTCAATCGGAGCCAAGCTCGTGGCAAATCTCCTCTGCGCGGCCGGAGTTGACAGGATTATGACCTGCGACCTCCATGCCGACCAGATTCAGGGATTCTTCGACATCCCGGTTGACCATATATACGCAAGCAAGGTATTCATTCCTTACCTCAAATCCCTCAACATTGAGAATCTTGCAATCGCAGCCCCTGATATGGGCGGTGCAAAGAGGGCCAACGCATACGCCAAGGACCTCGCCTGCCCGGTAATCATTTGCCACAAATCCCGCGAAAGAGCCAATGTAGTGGCTTCCATTACCGCCATAGGAGAGGTTGAGGGCAAGAATGTAGTGATCGTGGATGATATGATTGACACGGCCGGAACATTGACCAAGGCGGCCGACATCCTCATGGAGAAGGGAGCAAAGAGCGTAAGGGCCTGCGCGACCCACGCCATCCTCTCCGGCCCGGCTTACGACAGAATCAACAATTCAAGCCTCAGCGAGGTGTATGTGACAGACACTATTCCGCTCACCTCGGACCCGTCCGTAGACACCAGCAAGATCAAGGTCGTTTCAATGACCGGGACATTCGCGAGAATCATCCGCAAGGTTTGCGACAACGAGCCGATCAGCCCTGAATTCATTTTCTAGGACATTGAACCGCAGCCGCGGTATTGAGATATTTTTATGAAAGTCTTTCTGGCAGCATTGGTCCTCATTGGACTGGGAGTCTTCGGGATGTGCTTCAACATCATATTCCGGAAGGACGGTCAGTTCCCGCAGACAGATGTGGGCGCCAATGAGGATATGCGCCGGATGGGCATAAGATGCATGAGGGAGGAGGACGACGAGCGTTTCGCTTCCCAAGGTGACAAGGACTCCGGAGCCCATTGTTCCGGAGTTTATTCAGACTCCTGCGCTTCCTGCGGGCTGTACCCGGGGAAAAGGGAGAATATTAAATAACCCTCGTGAGAGGATAAATATTTCTTGATTATGAGCCTCGTAGCTATTGTAGGAAGGCCGAATGTCGGCAAATCCACACTTTTCAACCGCCTCGTGGGAATGAGGCAGGCTATTGTCGATGAAACGGCAGGAGTAACACGTGACAGACATTATGGAAAATGCGAATGGTGCGGCAAGGAATTCTCTGTCGTGGATACCGGTGGATACACATCCGGTTCCGATGACGTTTTCGAGGAGGAAATCCGCAAGCAGGTTGTCATTGCCATAGAGGAGGCAGACCTCATTCTGTTCATGACTGAGGCGGCGTCCGGTATCACTGACTATGACGCCGAGATTGCCGCTCTCCTGAGAAAATGCGGCAAGCCGGTCGTGACCGCTGTCAACAAGGTGGATTCCGGAGAGAAAATGTATGACGTGTATCAGTTCTACTCAATGGGCCTTGGTGAAATCTTTGCCATCTCTGCAGCAAACGGGGGCGGCACCGGCGACCTTCTCGATGAAATCACAAAGAAACTTCCTGAGGACACAGAGGCGGAGGACGAGCATCCGGGAGTTCCGCGAATCACCATCGTGGGCAAGCCGAATGTCGGAAAATCATCTCTTACCAATGCCCTCCTCGGGGAGGACCGCAATATAGTGACCAATGTTGCAGGAACTACAAGGGATTCAATATCATCCTATTACAATAAGTTCGGCCACGAGTTCGTATTCGTTGACACCGCCGGAATCAGGAAGAAGAACAAGGTTCAGGAAAACCTTGAGTTTTACTCTGTAATGCGTTCCATCAGAGCTATTGAGCACAGTGACGTATGCATCATGATGATTGACGCCACCACAGGTATGGAGGCTCAGGACATGAACATCCTCAATCTCATCAAGAAAAACCGCAAGGGCTGCGTCATCGTGGTCAACAAATGGGATCTCTTCGAGAAGGACAGCAATACCCTCAAGGAATATACAGAGGGGCTCAGGGCCAGAATAGCCCCGTTCAATGACGTCCCTATCATTTTCACCTCAGTGCTCAAGAAGCAGAGGATCCTGGACGTGATGAATGAAATCGCCCACGTTTACGAGAACTATTCCAGAAGGCTGAGCACTTCCACCCTGATGGACACGATGCTCCCGGAAATCGAGAACTATCCTCCTCCGATGTATAAGGGCAAGGTGGTGAAAATCAAGTATATCACCCAGCTTCCGACCAAGTTCCCGGCATTTGCGTTCTTCTGCAACCTGCCGCAGTACATCAAGGAGCCTTACAAACGCTTCCTTGAGAACAAGCTGAGGTCACATTTCGACCTTACCGGCTGCCCGATTCAGATCTTCATCAGGCAGAAGTAGGAGGCTTCGGGTAGCGGACCGTGAAGCAGGCACCCTTCAATGAGAAGGACCGGCTGTAGAAAATCTCACCCCCGCATCTCTCGATGATGTTCTTGCAGATGGCCAGGCCGAGACCGGTGCCGCTGCTCTTGGTGGTGAAATTCGGTGTGAAGAGGCGGGCCCTGTTCTCATCCTTGATGCCGGGGCCGTTGTCCTCCACCACGATATCGTAGAAACCGTCTTTGGAACTGTTCCTGAGAGACAGCACAACGCGTCCGCGGAACTGTTCCTTTTCTGTATCTCCGCCATCCTGAATCCTGGCTTCAAGTGCCTGTACGGCATTGGTGAGCAGATTTACGAAGACACGTGTGAGCTGTGGCTTCGGCCCCATTACCTTTGCCCCCCTGAGGCCGTAATACTCGAATATTATATCCTCCCTGTTGTCGAACATTGAAATCTGGTCGGAAGCAAGGGCGTCAAGGTCAATCTCCACCATCTCCTCCGAATACAGCTTGGCGAATGTCGAGAACTCGTTTGCGGTATCCGTGAGCACGTCAATGCTGTCCAGAACCACCCTGGCGGCATCATCAAACCTTGTAATCCACTTAGGGTCATTGTTCTGCCGCATCCTGATGAGGCCCTGAATCTTGAGTTTCATCGGGGTAAGCGGATTCTTGATTTCGTGCGCCACCTGACGTGCCATCTCGCTCCACGCCCTCTCCCTTTCAGCCTGAGCCACCTGCTTGCCGGATTCATACAGGTCGTGGACCATCAGGTTGTATGCCCTGACGAGACCTGAGATCTCGTCCTCCTTGTCGTAAATGATGTACTCCAGCCCTCCGGTCCTGGCCGAGAGCATCTTGCGTCCCATCACGGACAGCGGGCCGAACATCTTGTCCACCACCTTGGTCGTGAAGAACCTGGTAAGAATCAGGAGAATGAAGAATACAGTGATGACGAAAATCGAATGGAAAATCGCATCTGCCTTGAACGAAAGCCCGGAATCGGTGTAAGGTGCGCTGAGGATGGCGAGGATATCACCCTTGTCATTGATAAGGGGAGCATACATCGTATAGAATGAGCGTCCGGCCACCCTCTCCCTGTGGATGTAGAACCTCTTCCGGTTGTACATTATGTTCCTGTAGGCCTCCGGATTGGTCCTGGAGCCTATTATCATTCTCTCGAAAATCTCCGGAGATGTGGAATTGAACACCTTTCCTCCCGGGCTGTAGAGGGAGATGTCCGTCCTCGTGTATCTTGCCACCTCATCCAGAATGGCGGACACATCCTGCCCGGCCATCTCAGTAAATGAGGAGAAGCCCCTCACCCGGTTCGCAACGAGAGACTGGATGGTGGTGATCTTGCTCGACATCAGTTTCCTGACATTCTCGTCATTGCGCTTGTATACGAAGAACACCATTATGAGGCTCATCGTAACGAGAGTCATTGTCATCGAGAGCAAAATCACCGCATTCACCCTGGACTTGTAATAATTCTTCTCGAATTCGGAGGTCCTCTTCCGGCCGAGAGTGAATGTGCTTATCCAGAAATATGCGAGCAGGAATATCATACAGCCCGCAACCACGTACCTCAGAACCCCGATTCTGGGCCTGGAAATGACAATGCTCTCTTCCGGGGACAATTCCTCGTAGAAATGTACATAATTGCCATAGGACGCCCTTTCCGAGGAATTGGCGATGGCAGACTTGAACTTGCCTCCGAGAACGGTCGGATAGGCATAATCTCCCTTGTAGCTCACCAGCTTGCCGCCGATATACTTTGCATAGGAATATTGCACCGGAATCACGATTCCTCCGGGAGAACTCTCATCCAGGATGAACGAATATCCCCTGTCCTCCTTGTCAGCCTTGGAGTTGAGTCCCACGAGAAGCCTGTACACGCCGTCATCCGGGAAATAGTACATGAACAGTCCCGTGTACTGGGGCCTGCCGGCGCTGCTCCTGCCGTAGGAAAATCTCGACCCCGGGGCAATCGGAACCGCATCCCCGAACCTCTCGTTGAAATATTTGAGAATCTGCGGGTCGCTGACATTGTCCTTGAAGAGGAAGACCGAGACATCATATCCCTTGGAAATCCTGTTCAGATACGACTCGGCAATCCTGTTGAGGACGACCTTGTAGTCGCCGGAGTTCCTGACCACCTCCGCGATGACATTGTCGGAGGCGATGGCATTTTCCACTTCCCTGAGCCTCAGTTCAAGTCCGAGGTCGCGGTCCATGGCGAGACGGCTGGTCCATATCTCAGCCCGGTCCGCCTCCTTCCTGATACCGAGGATCGAGAAATGAAGCAGGAACAAGACGGAGCAGAACAATGCGTACAGGCATCTTCCCCATCGGGAAAACACATCATACCTGATGCCGTAGAAATGGAACGTCACCCTTCTGGCAGACTGAATGAGAAGCGGGATCAACGACATAAGGGCAAGGTATGACGCATATACGTAGGCGGTGTACCTTGTTATGGATGACAGCTTGTAGAGCTCAAGGGTGAGGTTCGAGTTGAGCATCAGGCTCCCGAACGTGTAAATGGCGTATGCAGCCAGCAGGACTGAGGATGCGTAGACCGACACGATGATAGCAACCGCCTTGCGCCTGTCATCATTGGCGATTATCTCCTTTTCAAACTCTTTCCTGACTACCAGGAAACAGGCCACTATCAATGTTATCCAGAGATTGATGATGAGCAGGGCGCCGAGAGAGTACAGCACGGTTCCACCGGCGTAGAGGTTCGGGGAGAACATTGTCGATGTGCCCTGCATCCCCAGCCCTATGAAATAGAACACGGCCATCATCACCGTAAGGGCCAGCATCGAGCCCACCATCATCCGGGGCTTCCTGTTGAAATGCAGAAGGCAGAGGGCAAGGCTGCCGAAGGCCACCATCACTATCCAGAGCAAAGTCGTGTCAGGGAAAAGAGGATCTGCCACCGCCGACTCCCTGACCATCTTCAGCACAGGTACTCCGGAAACGGAAATGGACGTGCCGCCTGTCGCGCTTATGGGATTGAGGGTGTACTGGTCTCCGATGCGGAATCTCGGATTGATACCGTTCACAGACCTCCTGTCCATGGTATTCCTGACTTCGAGACCTCCGATGACACGGCATCCTCTCCCGTCGTCAATAGCCTTGGCAAGATACCATTTCGGACCCATATTGATATATGAGACCGAGGTATCCACCGAGGCAAGCGGAGATATGATATTGTACCTCAGATTGACGAATCTCTGGACCATCAGCTTCTTGCTGATATCGTCATTGTCCAGCGAGAACTGGTTGCACCAGGACTGGAGCGAGTCGTCCACATACCTGTAGATGACCATGTCTTCATCAAGACCGTCAAGTTCGAGCCATTCTCCGCGGCTCTCGGTCACGGCCCTGCGCATATAGGACTCCAATTTGGCCATCCTGTCATTGATGATGCGGGAGACACGCCTGGCCGATGCCGACGAAAGATCCGCCCTCCCGGTTGTTCCGAACAGGAGAATGAGCAGTATCACCGTAGCTGCGACGAGAGCAGGCCAGGCCCCGCGACCTGACACCATCTTCCTCATTTTCTGTGACAATCCCGTAAACATCGCTATCCCTCGTGATGATATGGCTCACCCCTGATTATGGTGCAAGCCCTGTAAAGCTGCTCTGCAAAAATCGTTCTTACCATCTGGTGGGAGAATGTCATATCGGAGAGGGACATCATCGAGTCAGCCCTGGAATACACCTTCTGCGAGAATCCGTAGGCCCCTCCAACCACGAAAACCATATCCGCTCCCCTGTTGAGCCTCTCCCTGATGAAGTCGGCAAATTCCACGGAGCGGTATTTCCGACCTCTCTCATCGAGGAGAATGACAAAGTCCCCGGCAGTCAGGGAAGAAAGGATAAGCTCCCCTTCCTTTTCCTTGATCTGCTCCTTTGTGAAAGCCGATACATTTTTCAGTTCGGGAATTTCCTTCAGAGCGAATCTGACATAATGGGAGAGGCGGGAAACATAGAGTTCCAGGCCCTCCCGCACCCAGCGGACATCCGTCTTGCCGACGGTCAACAAAGTGATTTTCATATACGGCAAATATACATATGTGGCTCAATATTTGCAACAAAATCGGCGCCCTGCAAATGGTGAAAGTATGAAACTTCGGACTACATTATTCATTGCGATTCTTTCCGCCGCCCTCTTCGGAGGAGCGGACGCTGCCGCACAGCCTGCAGGATACGACGTTTTCATCCCGATTTCAAAGTATATCAGGCTCGGAGACGCTGACAGGCTCTCCGCATGGTTCGATGACAATCTCGAGATTTCAATCCTCTCCAAGAGCAGCGATTCGAGCCGCAGCCAGGCTCTCCGCATAATCAAGACTTTCTTCAGCAACTACAATCCGAGGGAATTCGACATTACCCACACGGCAGGCCGTTCCAATATGAAATACGCCCTCGGCCGGCTCAATGCCGGAGGTGAGATTTTCGAAGTGACAATCTTCGTCTCCTGCAAGGATGATTCTTACAGAATCCAGCAGATCAAGATATCCAAGAAAGAGTAAACGTTGTTGCGGATATTTAATATTTTTTATATTTTTGTATCCCACCAACGGATTTTGCAATGCATATTCCAGACATTAAAATAGCAGTTGACGGTTATTCGTCCACAGGGAAAAGTTCTTTTGCCAAGCTGATTGCAAAAGAATTTTCTTTCTTGTATCTGGACTCGGGTGCATTGTACCGCGCCGTGACCCTCTTCGCCATACGTAACGGCCTCACCGGAGAGAACGGTTCCGTGGATGCCGCGGCCTTGTCCGCCTCACTCCCGGAAATCAATGTAAGTTTCCGCAACGCCGATGACGGAAGCCATACATATCTCGGGGATGAGTGCGTGGATCAGGACATCCGCACCATCGAGGTATCATCATACGTAAGCCCGGTAGCCGTCATTCCCGAAGTCAGGGAGTTCGTGGACAGGATTCTCCGGGACTACGGCAAGGCCGGAAGAGTGGTGATGGACGGACGCGATATCGGCACAACCGTATTTCCGGATGCCGATCTGAAGATTTTCATGGTTGCAGATGTCAATGTCAGGGCGATGAGGAGACTGAAGGAAATGAAGGCCTCGGGGTCGGATGCGGACTTCGATACAGTTCTGGAAAATCTCAAGACCAGGGACTACATCGACTCCCACCGGGAGACCTCGCCTCTGAGGCAGGCCGGGGATGCCATTGTCCTTGACAACACCAATATGACATTGGAGGACCAGATGGTCTGGCTCAGGGACATCGTGAGAAGCAGATTCGGGGATTGATTTCATGGGAAATGGCATTCAATGTTGAAATAGACACGCACTCCGGATTCTGCGGAGGGGTAATCAGGGCTATCAGCAATGCCGAAAAATTCCTTGACAATGCCGAAGGAAGGTCTCTGTATTCCCTTGGAGCCATCGTTCACAATGACGCGGAACTGTCAAGACTAGAATCCAAGGGTCTGCGGACCATAGGAAAGGAGGACCTGCAATGTCTTCCAGCGGGATCGAGCGTGATGTTCCGTGCTCACGGGGAACCTCCTGAAACCTATAAAACAGCTGAAAATCAAGGGATTCAAATAATAGACTGCACCTGTCCGGTAGTGCTCCGTCTCCAGAAGGACATAAGGGAAGCCTACGAGAGGGTCAGCCCGCAGGGTGGCCAGGTGATAATTTTCGGGAAAACGGGCCATGCGGAAGTCCTGGGGTTGGTTGGGCAGACGGAGGGGAACGCCCTCGTCATTGACAGTCTCGCTTCATTGAGACAGGCTATGGCCGATGGGCGTGTAAATCTTTCCGGCCCCGTCGAACTGTTTTCCCAGACGACCAAGGGGCCAGCCGAATATGCCGAGATCAAGGCGGTTCTGGAAGAGGCGATGGCATTGGAGAATGAGCTCCCGGTAGTCAGGTTCCACGGCACGGGCATAATGAAGGTCCACGAGACGATTTGCTCCCAGGTGGCATTCAGACATAAGGAACTTTCGGATTTCGCATTGGGACACGACATCGTGGTATTCGTTTCCGGCCGCGACAGTTCTAACGGGAAGGTCCTCTGCGAACTCTGCAAATCTTTGAACATCAGGACATATCACATATCCAGCGAGGAGGATGTAAGAGCGGTCTGGTTCCGCAAGGACGACAATGTGGGCATCTGCGGAGCAACATCCACACCTCAATGGCAGCTTGAGGCTGTCGCCGATAAAATCCGGGGCTTCGTTTTATGAAAAATTTTGTAGTTCGCCGTTAAATATCTAAATTTGCGGCGCAAATATGCAGCGCAAATTATTTATACACAATTTATATGGCAACAACAGCTGACTTCAAAAACGGAATGTACCTGAATTTCAACGGCAAACCTTGTATGATCGTGTATTTCCAGCACGTGAAGCCGGGAAAGGGTCCAGCATTCGTAAAGACTAAACTTCGCAACCTTGAGAACGGACGCATCCTCGAGAACACCTTCACAGCAGGTGCCAAGATCGAGACCATCAATGTGGAAAGGCGTCCATACCAGTTCCTCTACTCTGACGAGGACGGATTCAACTTCATGCACGAGGAGACCTTCGAGCAGATTCACCTCCCTCACGACGTTGTCGAGAATGCCGACCTCATGAAAGAGGGACAGCACGTGGAGATGATGTTCGTTGTGGATGATGAGAGATGCCTCACCTGCGAGCTCCCTACATACGTGACCCTCAAGGTTACCTACACAGAGCCTGCTGTAAAGGGCAACACCGCTTCTACCAGCGCCCTCAAGGAGTGCACCCTCGAGACCGGCGCGAAGATCATGGTTCCGCTCTTCATCAATCAGGACGATACCATCACCGTGAACACCACGGACCGTTCCTACGGCCAGCGCGTATAAGCTTCACGCTGAAAAAGATAAGGTCGGACGCCGGGCAGGCGCCCGACCTTTTTTGCTTATTGATGAATAAAATGCGATATTTGCGTGGATTTTGCACAGCATTACCCGGATTAACCTTATTTGAAAATGAAGATTCTTATTGTTGATGACGAGAGAGCCATCAGGAACTCGCTTGGAGAAATACTGAATGACGAAGGCTATACGACCGACCTGGCCGACAACGGGCAGACAGCCATCGAGATGGCCGGGAAGGAAAAGTACGATGCCATCCTCTGTGATATCAAGATGCCGGGGATGGAGGGTACCGAGGTGCTTGAAAGGCTTATCAAGGATGGTGTCGAGTCCGCAATCATCATGATATCGGGCCACGGAGACATAGACACGGCCGTGGAATGCATAAAGAAAGGCGCCTTCGACTTCATACAGAAGCCGCTGGACCTCAACCGGCTGCTTATTACCATCAAGAATGCCGCCGAGCGCACCACCATCATCGCCGAGAACACGACATTGAAGAAGAAGGTTCAGGGCAACAGGGAGATGATCGGCGAATCCGCTCCGATTGTCCATCTCAGGGAAATGATAGAGAAGGTGGCACCGACCGACGCCAGGGTACTCATTACAGGTTCCAACGGCTCCGGAAAGGAGCTCGTGGCCAGAAGCCTTCACCAGCAGAGCGCAAGGAGTTCAATGCCTTACGTGGAGGTAAACTGTGCGGCCATTCCGTCGGAGCTCATTGAAAGCGAGCTGTTCGGACACGAGAAAGGAGCCTTCACCTCAGCCATAAAGCAGCACAAGGGCAAATTCGAACAGGCCGACGGCGGCACTCTCTTCCTCGACGAGATCGGAGACATGAGCCTTGCCGCCCAGGCAAAGGTCCTCAGGGTGCTCCAGGAAAAGAAGCTTTCTCGCGTGGGAAGCGACAAGGACATCGAGGTGGACGTCAGGGTAATCGCGGCCACGAACAAAGATCTGAAGGAAGAGATTGCCAAGGGCAATTTCAGGGAAGACCTTTACCACAGGCTCAGCGTGATTGTGCTCCACGTGCCTTCCCTGGACGAACGCAAGGATGATATCCCATTGCTGGTCAATCATTTCATCGGACAGATCAGCAATGAAACAGGGCTCCTTCCGAAGGAATTTTCTCCGGAGGCGATCAAGATGCTTCAGGACAAGAGCTGGACCGGAAATATCCGGGAGCTGCGCAATGTCGTCGAGAGGCTTATGATTCTGGGAGGAAATCCTGTTTCGGAAGGAGACGTAAAGGACTATGTCTTCCTGGGCTGAGACCTTACTTTGTCCAGCCGGCAGTCCAGTTGTCTGAAGCGCTGACTGCGCCATTGCCGTCCTCTTACACTGTTTCCTTGAAAACGGATGAGATGTAGATATTGCGGACAATCAGAAAATTATTGCGAATAACTTAATTTCTTTCGCGACTTCTACGCTAAAATTCCTATATTCGCGCCGTTTTTGCATATAATAATGAAATACGTATTCCAGTTCCTGGTCATAATGGTATTCGCATTCGTTGGGGAAATGCTGCGATACTTCATCCCGCTTCCTGTTCCGGCAAGCATTTACGGGATTGTGCTCCTTTTTCTTGCATTGGAGTTCAAGGTCGTGAAAGTCAGCGACATAAAGGAGACGAGCAATTTTCTTATTGCAATCATGCCATTGATGTTCCTTCCTCCTGCCGTAGGGGTGATAGAGTCCTGGAGTCTGATTCGCGGAGCCTGGCTTCCCTATGCCGTGATCACCTTGGTCAGTACTGTCGTCGTGATGGGAGTATCCGGCAGAGTGACCCAGAGCATAATCAGAAGAGGAGGGCGCAAATGAAAGAGTTGTTTGAGAGTTCGGTCTTCATAGGGGTTCTCATCAGCCTGGCCTCTTACGGTCTGGGCATGTGGCTCAGGAGAAAGACGCGGCTGCCCTTCATGAATCCTCTTCTTATTTCCATAATCCTGGTGATTGCATTCCTTTCATTGACAGGAGTAAGCTACCGGGTCTATGCCGCGGGCGCAAACTCCATCAGCTTCCTGCTGACCCCTGCGACCATCTGCCTTGCGGTCCCTCTGTACCAGCAGTTCAACCTGCTGAAAAAGAATTGGAAAGCCGTTGTAGCCGGCATTGTATCCGGCGTAGTGTCGAGCCTCGTCTGCATTCTGCTCCTGGCAATGCTTTTCAGATTCGATCATCAGACTTATGTGACCTTTCTTCCGAAATCCATCACGACAGCAATCGGAATGGGCGTCGCCGATGAGCTGGGCGGCTATGTTTCACTGGCAGTGGTGGTTATCGTCATAACAGGGGTAATCGGCAATGTCATTGCAGAAGGAGTCCTGAAACTGTTCCACATTGAAGATCCTATCGCCAAAGGCATTGCCATCGGCTCAAGCTCACACGCAGTAGGCACGGCCAAGGCAATGGAAATCGGCGCTGTCGAAGGCGCAATGAGCAGCCTGTCAATCGTTGTCTGCGGACTGCT
>JALFFZ010000061.1 GCA_022777585.1 Bacteroidales bacterium
AGGACCGTTTCTGCGGTGCGGAAGGGGCTCGAACCCTCGACCTCCGGCGTGACAGGCCGGCGTTCTAACCAAGCTGAACTACCGCACCAGTAGTCGCTGCTGAGGTGTTTTCCTCGAACGCGGATGCAAAGATAGGCATTATTTTTTATTCTGCAAACTTTTTCTGGATTTTTTTGAAAAATCTTCGAAAGTCTATGCCGATCCGGCCTCCGGGCAGCGTAACCTACCTCTGTCGGAGCAGTCTGCTATTCGTCAGCAGGCTTGATGGCTCCCATCGGGCAGACACCGGCGCAAGTGCCGCAGTCTACGCAGAGATTCGGGTCAATGTGATAGATATCACCCTCGGAAATTGCTCCTGAAGGGCACTCTCCAATGCAGGTGCCGCAAGCGACACACTCGTCTGAAATTTTGTAAGCCATAGTTTTGATATTTAAAAAATGTTTATCCTATCTTTGTATAGGAATACCTATAATTGGGTACAAATGTATGGGATTTTAATCAAATAACCAAGAGTGGAAGGATTTTTGCAGCATTACGCGTTCGCATTTAACTGGATATGAAAATGACTATCAGACACACATTGCCAGCCATATTGGCATTTTTCTTTGTGACAATGGCGCAGGCCCAGGTCAAGACCGATGGGAAAGCGTCTGAAATAGACGGAGTTGTGAGATTTGACAGGACTATATGGGACTTCGGAGACGTTACTACCGGACAGGGTGCACTCAACTGCTCCTTCAAGGTTACAAATATATCTGATTCTCCAGCCGTAATCTATAACGTCGTTTCTTCCTGCGGATGTACGGGTGTGAAATGGACTCGTGAACCGCTCAGACCGGGTGCTTCCGGGACAATCGATGCGACTTATTCCAATGAAGAAGGTCCCTATCCTTTCGACAAGACCCTTACAGTCTATATCTCGGGAGTAAATAAACCTGTAATCCTGAGACTGAGGGGAACTGCTCACGCCAAGAAAATGACGCGTGAGGATCTTTTTCCGGTTCGGAGGGGTTCACTGGGATTCAAGAAGGACAATATCAAGCTCGGCAACCTTTCTCAGGGCAGCCAGCGCTCGGATGCCGTAGAGGTGACCAATTTTGGCCAGGCTCCCGTCAAGGTGGAGTTTGCAGATGTCACTGAAGGTATGAAGATATCCGTTTCCCCGAATCCGATTCCGGCCGGACAGACTGCCACGATGACATTCATTGTCACCGCTGACAGGTCCAGGTGGGGCAAGAACTACTATTATGCTTCCCCGGTTGTAGATGGCAGGAAATACTCCCCATTGGGGATATGGGCTTTCACCAGGGAGGATTTTTCCGGCTGGACGGAAGAGCAGAAGGCGGACGGGCCAAAACCAATGTTCGAGGCCAGTTCCGTAGATTTCGGAAGTAGGCGCAAGGGTGACAAGTTCGAAGTCGCTTTCAAAGTGAAGAATCTCGGAGGAGCGCAGTTCAAGATTTACAAGGCGGACCCGGAAAATGCCGCAGTGACACCTGAAACATTCCGAGCTGTCTCTTCCGGCAAGGAGGGGATTCTCAAATTCAACGTGGATTCATCCTCACTTCCTGCAGGAGAAGTCGACATCCTGATAATACTTACCACCAACAGCCCTCTCAGACCGATCGTCAACATTCACATCAACGGAACCATAATCTAACCTAAATATAACATGGTCAATATCGTTCTCGATGCCTTGAAGGAGACAGTCTCCATCTGTCTCCTTGTCATACTTATGATGTCCATCATTGAAGTCTTCAATGTGACTACGAGGGGGAAACTGTTCAACAGGCTTTCCGGAAGCCGCATAGGTCAGGTTGTCCTCTGTGCCATTCTCGGAGTTTTGCCTGGCTGTCTTGGCGGTTTTGCCGGAGTATCCCTCTACACTCACCGGATGGTGGGTTTCGGTGCGCTTGTCGCAATGCTGATAGCCACTGCGGGAGACGAGTCAATATTGATGCTCACCCTCTTTCCGGGCAAGGCCCTGGCAATGTTTGCCGGCCTTTTCTGCCTTGCTGTAATCGTCGGAATAATAACGGATTACGTAATCGGTAAAACTGACAGGACCCATCTCCGGGACGACAGGCACATTGACGACAATTTCGAGATCCACGAGTGCGATGAGGAAGGACACGGGGACGGGCACGAGGAAGGATTCAGGCACAGGCTCGTGCATTTCTTCACAGACCATGTCTGGAAGCACGTCATCAGGAGACACCTGCCGTCCATTTTCGCCTGGACATTCGGAGTGCTCCTCGCTGTCGGCCTGCTCTCGTCCTATATTGACCTCGAGGCCTGGATAAAGGGAAATACCGGCATAATGATACTGATTGCCGTCCTTGTAGGCCTTATTCCGCAGTCTGGCCCGCACATCGTTTTCGTGACCATGTTTGCAAACGGTATGCTTCCATTTGCTGTCCTGCTGGCTAATACCATTTCCCAGGACGGCCACGCCTGCCTTCCTCTCATTGCGGAAAACAAAAGGAGCTTCGCCTATGCGAAACTCCTCAAGTCTGTGCTCGCCATTGCGGCGGGCTTCATTGCAATGCTTGTATGATTACTCTGCCTCTGCGGTAACTCCCGGGCGCATAACCATCGT
>JALFFZ010000079.1 GCA_022777585.1 Bacteroidales bacterium
CCTCAAGTCGCATCGTGGGGTAAGGGGATGGTGGCTACATATTGATGTTGTGCTGTTGCTTTTTACTGAAAGCTGCTACTAACGACTCATAAATCTACCCTTAATCGTGTATTGGATGATAGTTGCGGATTTTAGGTATAATAATTTAATCTAGGATTAAGATGATAGATTATATACAAATAGGAATAGAGAAAGGACTTATTTCCCTCAACGAGGATAAGTCTCGAATTAAATATATATGGCAAAAGAAAGAGCGCAATTATAATGATCCCGAAGAAAAGGTACAAGCATTAACTTTTCTTCAGTTGATACTTGACTATAATTATCCAGTGTATCTTATTCGCTTGTTTGTGCCCGTAACGATGGGAAGCGAAGTTAAGGAGGCTGATATTGTTGTCTATGGTGATGAATTGTGCCTCAGTCCTTTAATCCTTGTTGAATGTAAAAAACAGGAAGTAAGTGAGGCTGAGTTTCAACAGGCCATCAATCAAGCATATAGTTATGCATTTGCTTTGCCTGGTGAGGTGAAATATGTTTGGGTAACCTCTGGTATTAAGAATGAATATTTTGAAGTTGACAAGACTCAAAATACGCGTAATCAGCTTCCTGATATACCACAGTATGGTGTTCAAGAAATAGCTAACTACAAGTATGTTTATGGTGCAGAACATCTTCCGAAAGAAGACGGAAAACAGCGTTTTTTTGATTTGTCTATTATTGACCAAGCAGATTTGACACGTCGTTTTAAACAAGCTCATGAAGCATTATGGGCAGGGGGCCAGTTGAATCCATCTGAAGCTTTTGATGAACTTGATAAGCTCATATTTTGCAAGATCTGGGATGAACGCAAGCCAAGAAAGATGGGTGAACCATACGATTTCCAAATCATAACAATATCAAAGAAAGAAGAAAAGGACGAGCACAAACGCAGGCTTAAAGAAAATGACAATCTGTATAACAGGGTAAAAGCTCTTTATGAAGAAGGTCGAAAGCGTGATGCAGAAGTGTTTCGTGACAACATTCGATTAACTCCTGAGAAAATTAGGACTGTTGTGAGCTATCTTGAAAGTGTAAACCTTGGGGAAACAGATCTTGATAGTAAGGGACGTGCGTTTGAAACTTTTATGGGTTCATTCTTCCGCGGAAATTTCGGGCAATACTTTACACCTCGTGAAATTGTAAAATTCATTGTTGATGTGCTTCCTATTACGCATGATTCAAAAGTATTGGATACATCATGTGGTAGTGGCGGATTCTTGCTCTATGCTCTCAATAAAGTACGAAACGAAGCCACAGATTATTATCCGAATTACAAGAATGATGCAAAGCAATATGCCAAGTGGTTCCCTTATTGGCATGACTTTGCTGAGAAGAACCTTTATGGTATAGAAATCAATGAGCAGATTTCACGTGCAGCCAAGATGAATATGATTATTCACGATGATGGTCATACAAATGTCATAACATCTGATGGACTGGTCTCTGATGCCACCATCAAAGAGCGTACAGGTAATAAAGGCTTCGAGTATGGAACATTTGATTTCATCATTACTAATCCACCTTTCGGAAGTAACATCCGGCAGACAGAACAGGCATACCTTAAAACCTATCAGTTAGGTAAAAAGGAAGAAGATTGGCTTGCGGTCAAAGCTAAGGCTGGTGATAATACCCGTGATGGACAACAAAGTGAGGTCCTATTCATTGAGCAGGATTATTTGTTCTTAAAAGAAGGAGGAATGCTTGCCATTGTATTGCCTGATGGTATTCTTACAAATAGCAGTATGCAGTATGTGCGTACTCAATTGGAAGACTGGTTCCGTATCGTCGCTGTTGTGAGTATGCCACAAACAGCATTTACCGCAAATGGAGCAGGAGTAAAAAGTTCTGTTTTATTCCTAAAGAAATGGCCGAAGGATCATACGGAAGAACTTGAAAGCAAGAAGAAATCAATTGAGGCGAAGCTTCTGAAAGATGCTGACTACATTGCGAAAAGAGATCTCTGGGACAGGGAAATTAGGGAAAAACAGAAAGAAAAAGTTAACTCGATGAAGTCGCGCGATTTAAAGTCAGCTACTGCTATTAAGCAAACTCAAGCTTACAAAGACTGGAACGCAGAGTTGTTGGCTGAATATGCAGCTAAGATTGACGATTTGAAGTCAAAGCTTACAGATAACTATCTTGAACGCAAACAGAAGGAACTTCCTGATTATCCTATTTTCATGGCAATAGCAGAAGATATAGGCTATGATGCAACAGGCAAGAAAACTGCGGTTAATGAGTTGGATATTATTGGTGAAGAATTAAAAAAGTTCATTATTAGTTTGGATAGAATATGAAACTAACAGGAATTATTGAGGATGTATTTCGTGGCGTAACAATCTTTCGAGGTTACGCTACATTAAAAACTTTAGCGAGATTATCTGCCTCTACTAGTTATCAAAGAGACAAAGACCCAGACAGAATAGATGCAATCAAAGATTACATCTCAAATTCATCATATGTGTTCTATCCTGAATTAATTCTAGGTTGGCAATTGGATAATCCTGACGCTATTCGAATTATTAAAGAAGAAGAAAACACGAGTAGTGTTTCTTTGAATAATGGTATTAAGATTAAAAAGGCAAAATTCAAATTTAAAAGTTTGCCTCTGGGTGAAGAGCCAAAAACAAAAGTAGTTACAATTGAAATTCCAGACTCCATCAATGAGTCAATTTTTAATCGCATTGATGGCAATCATCGTTTATCCGTTGTAGATAAAATTAAAGACGAAACAGGAACATACGACAGCGAAATATGTAATCAGATAGTTCCTTTCAGTCTGATCATCCAGAACAAATCCAACGATGCGAACAAATTTGAATCTGCATATTTCTATTTGATCAATTCCAAGGCAAAGGCATTGACCACAGAAGAAAATCTGAAAGCAATCTTTAAAGCCGATTTTTCAGATATAGAGAAAGAATTACTTTTATCCATAGATAAGCCTCAAATAGATTGTATACAGTACATTTCCGAATATCTAAAGGGAAATCCTATAGACTTTGTACAAGATAAAGAAATTTTCGACTCAGAGATTTACACTTTTTCATGTAAACTTGCAAAAATAGTTGCAAATACACTAAGTAATTTTAGTGACGACAAAAAAGTCGAATTGCTTTATTCAATTAAATATATCAATAGCATATTTATCACAAGAAAGATAAAAACCGATAATCGTGAAGTTTTTCTTGCACTCGTTATTGTTCATTATGCCCAAAACGACATTTTTGATAAATTTGTAGAATGGATCAACACAAATGATGTTGGAACTATTGAAAATTTGGATTGTGAACACATTATTCAACTTTTCGATACTCTTCACAAACAGACTTCTTATAAGGTCTTTGTTGCAGTTCCATATATATCATTTAAGAGGGTTAATGAATATAATAAGCTTTTTAAGGAAGTTTTAAGTGATATCTCAAAAAAGATTGGGTTTGGATTAGAATTAATACCCATCATGAGATTTAGAGGAGAATCCCAAAGGATTGACCAACGCTTAATTAATTGCATTAAAGAATGCGATATTTTCATAGGAGATTTGTCGACTGTAAATGATAATGTTATCTTTGAAGTGGGATTAGCAGAAGGGTGTGGGAAGAAAATCCTTTTAATTAAGGCTGAAGAAGATACAGACCGCATTCTTTTTGATCAAGCGACCGTTCTTGACAAAGGTAAGATAGTGCCATTTGACATGGACAAACTACAATATATACCGTATTCAAATTCGGGTTATTATAATGATATAAAAAATATCATTAGAAATAACATCCCAGTTATTGTTGAACAATTAAGAAACGAAGGTCATGTATAATGTTCCTCAACATATAGATAACAACAAAGTCTTCATCCTTCAACGGTCAGAGATAGAAGGACGTCTTGATCCTAAGATGGCTTTATATAATCGTAAAGTCTTGCACTCATTGTACCCAAAGGTGAGATTGAAAGATGTACTTTTATGTAAACCGCAGTATGGAGCAAGTGAGTCTGGATTCCCAAGAAGTTCGAGGGAAGAACCTCGTTATATAAGAATTACAGATATAGACGAGAATGGATTGATTTCTTATAACGAATTGGGGGCAACAGCAAAGAATATTGAAGATAAATACATTCTTGGTGAGAAAGACATTTTAATTGCAAGAAGTGGAGCTACCGTAGGAAAGGCATACATTCATAAGTCTGCTCCTTATGCTTGCTTTTTTGCAGGTTATCTTATTCGTTTTATTATCAATACGAATAAAGCACTTCCGGAATACATATTCACTTACACACAACTTAACCCTTACAAAGAGTGGGTTAATGCAATCCAGCGTCCAAGTGGCCAACCCAATATTAATTCTGAAGAATATCAATCTCTTGAAATACCTCTACCCAACATAGAGAAACAACAAGTAATAGTTGATCTAATCAAGTCTGCATATTTGCGAAAGAAACAAAAGGAATCCGAAGCCCAACAGCTTTTGGATAGCATTGACACATATATACTCAACGAGCTTGGAATAACTCTACCGAAAATCAAGACAGATTTAAAGAATAGAATATTCAATGTGAATAGAAGCGAACTTGAAGAAAGATTAGATCCAACTGTTTACAAAGATGGTGTTAAACTCTGTTCAAATAATTATGATAATGTGAAGTTGTCTAGTGTTGCATATGTTAATCCTACAGGGACGTTTAAGGGAAAAGATATTGAGACCCCAATATCTTTTATACCTATGGAGTCTATAGATGAAATCTATTCAGAAGTAAGCAAACTCGAAGACACAACGATAGAAAATGCATCAGGTTTCACTAAATTCAAAGAGGGGGACTTGCTTTGGGCAAAGATAACCCCTTGTATGCAGAATGGAAAGTCAGCCATAGCCAAAAACTTGACAAATGGCTTGGGATGTGGCTCAACAGAGTTCTTTGTCATGCGTCCTAAAGATGAACGACTTGCAATAGAATATCTTCACGTAATTCTTCACATGAAGTGTGTAAGAGAAACAGCGATGCTTTACTTCGGCGGTTCTGCTGGACAACAACGTGTTTCATCTGCATTTCTTGAGAATTTTAATTTGCCTCTTCCTCCAAAAGATAAGCAGATTGAGATAGCGAACCATGTTTATACTATACGCCAAAAAGCAAAAGCCTTACAAGAAGAAGGCAAAGTCTTATTGGAGGAAGCAAAAAGAAAAGTAGAATCAATGATAATTGGATAACAAATGGAACCAGAAATAGTAAAGACAACAATAACGCCATTAAAGGATTTACTTCCAGAAATATATGGAGATGCTTTAAAACCAGGAATGAAAGCAGTTGGCCATGCTATCGGAGATGCACTAGAGATGTGCTTACTCCCTATAACAGCTATGGGATATGTACCAAAGTTAGCAAAAAAGTGTTTAGACAAACATCTTAAAACATTTGAACAGAAACTGAATAAAATACCAGAGGACAAGAAAACAGATATTCATCCGCAGATATCAATTCCTGTTATTCAGAAATTATTATATACAACAAATGACACTATTGCAGAACTTTTTATATACATGGAATCTTACCTAACTTGGCCAGACGGTATAGTGTACTGCGCTCAACTCCGTTTATAGCAACAACTTGGCGAGCTGTCAGGTACTCTCGGATGTCAGGCACGTTCTGCGCATATGTAACAAATAAGGCTTCTTTCTTCTCTTTGTCCTTCTTACGCTTGTTTGCTACTTTGCTGCACTTCGGAGAGCAGTAAACGCTGTCTAACGTCTTAATAATAAAGACTTTGCCACAAATCGGGCACTTTCTCTTGATTTCAATTCCTAAATTTGCCATGTCTTCTACTTGTAAGTTTTACTAAGTCCTATATGTATGTTTAAGTATGTTTATGTCCAACCTTATCTACCATTAAGTCTTGCTACAAGTATGTAACAAAAAAGCCGTAAAAAAGGGGGAATAAGCACATAGAAAACATAATCCCATAAAAAACAAATGGCGTGTAACTCATTGAGCTACACGCCATTTGATAGTGTTTTGTTATGTCTTTACTTATGTGTCTCATTTGACCTCCACAAACTTGAATTCCGGGAGTCCCCTCGCTGCCGAGAATGCATCAAAATCATACTTGTCCCAATTTCCGAGAAAACTCTTGATGTCAGCTCCCCAGGTATGTTCGGCAATCATTCCCAGCCGGACGGCGAAGTCCACGGCAGTCCGGGAATACGGTTCAATGTCACCTTTTCTCAACCATTGTGAGAAAAGACGTCCAAGCGCCCTGAATTCCGCCATCCGCAGAGGAGAACTGCCATATCCATAAATCCAGGTATCGCCGATTTCCGATTCCAATATGGGGAGCATTGATTTCTCAGCCGACAGAATCTCAACCACACGGTTCAGCGAAGACGCCTCAATCCTGGCATTCGGATAACGCGACCTGAGTCTGCGGTATATATCCCTGACCTGTCCGACTGTATGAGGTCCGTGATTGTCATTGGTAAAATTGATAAAGAGAGCAGTCTCGCCATCCGGAAGAATGATATCTTCGCCGTAACCCTTCTGATATATGAGGATTATTTCCTTCCCGGAGACATCGCGCCAAAGACATATCGGGGGAATCTCAGGAACGGAAGCTGCCGGATTTGACCCGATGTGAAGAAGTTCAATGCCGGCATCAGCCAAAATCGGGACAATCCCCCTGGTATGGCCCGGGACATCGGTCATCTTCGCAGAAATCGTCTTTTTGCCAAACCTTTCATCAAGCCTCTTTGAAAGATAAAGAGACTATTCGAACATATCCCTGTTCATAGACTCGGACTCAACGGTATAAGGGACACCGTTCCACACGATGTCCCCATTTTCAACTGCCGTCTCAAATGTCCTGAGGGATTCCCCGTCCGCCTGTTTCAGATATGCATCCACTAGCCAGGAACCCATTGTCCACACGTATCTTTCTTCTCCTCCGCTTTCACGAAGGCTTTTGGCCACCTCAATCGCCTTCGGAATGAATTCCTCAATATATCTCTTCTCAACATTGGAATTCAAATCTGTAAAACCGATATCAAGATGTGTCTTGAATACGACAACGACATTCTTTACATCTTTGTCGGCTGCTCCGGCATTGACGAAAGCCAAAGTGAGAACCATCAGGCAGAGCATCGCACGAAACCCTGCACCAAATAACCTCAGCATTTTCAAAGTTCAATCTTTACAAACACATTACCTTTCGGAGCTACCTCCGCCCTGCCTTCCACAGACTCCTCGAGCACATTCACAAAGCTGTATGGCAGAAGTTTGCCGTCAACACCTGTAATCTTCAGTTCAGTAGGTCTGCCATCAGTCTCCACTATGTTCAGAATCACTGACTTGCCCCCGAAACGGGAAGGCCAGCAGGATGCAACGGTAAGGTTAGGAGCCTCCACATTGATGAATGATCTTTCCCGTGGATTCCTTACGTAAGCCGATGTCTTGCTTGAAGGCATAACCCTGGCATATACAGGAACCCTGTTGCTGCGGCCGAACTCAGTCGCTGCCGAGTTTGAAGAATCCGTAGTGGAAGTCAGCGCATAAGACCACCTGAGTTCACCTTCCTGTGAAGCACGGAAGTTGGTAGTCCAATAATTATTCATTACCCAGGAATAAATATGCTGCTTCTCGTGCTTATGGACAAGACGGTACGGATCATTGAGGAGCTCGCCCATCATAAACAGCGGAATTTCATCGGAGCTGACTATGACCTGGCTCCCGGCATTTCTCGCAGCAACATAATTCTGCACCGTGTTCCAGCCTGCAGAAGTGCGCGGAATCTGGTTTTCCCCGGCACAGACTGTGCCGCCCGGAACATCGAAATAAAGCTTTCCGTCCGGAAGTTCAACAGGGAATGCGACATAGATGCCCGACGGATCAGTCTCCGGAAGTCTCTGCAGGGAATATGAGAACTCAATCCTCTTGACATCATTGAAGAGACGCACCTCAACCCTGACTCCGGCATCTGAACAACCGCGGAGCTTGCCCTTATAGTTGACTGATGTATAAATAGAGCCCTCCGATATGCCGGTAAACCGCACATTGGTCAGTCCCTCCCTGGAATATTTCTCAAACACCTTCCTTTCCATCTGGTGTCTGTCACCCTCAAGAGACTCGTAAATTACGGCACCCGCCGTCCATTCACAGGACTGGTCTATGAGCTCGGCACCAGTTTCCTTGTCAATGATGGACGAAACACCACCTCGGTCGCCGTCAAAAGCGAGAGTGTAGAATTCGTTGCCAATCTCAATTTCCCCTGAGACACTCTTCCAATGCGGATTGACTGCATTTCCACCCTCTACCACAAGTTCGTATGTCCGATAGCCCATGGCAGGAATATCCTCCGCAAGAATAGCATAATACCTTCCTTCACTCCTGGAATTCAAAGGCTGCCATTTCAGCTTTCTTCCGTCCTCATCAACAATTGAGAAATTCTTGTCTCTCGGGACGAGTTCATAGTCGATATAGACCTTCACCAGCTCTGTACGCGGACGTGCCATCGCATTGAAGAAAGTAAGCGTAGGCCTCTCTCCCCTGTATAGTTTCCCCTGAAGACGTCCGGCAGCAGCCTCATACATCATCTGGGTATTCTTCAACGCATCCCATACATAGGAGCCTTTCTCGGCCCACTGAACCTGGGAATTCTCGCAGAGAGGATTCCTGATGCTCTCGGCGGCACCGAATGTATGCTCGTTGTAGAAAAGCAGGTTCTCATTGATTCTGTCAATTTCGGCAGTGGTGGAGAAAGGATAGGAATCCCCTTCAAACGCAGCCATGGAGAGCATTCCACCTATTGTAAGCATATCGGACTGGGTAGTCCTGGATGCGGCGGTCTCTCTTGCTGCAGAGCCGAATCCGTCGGTCCACCAGTCAGGATAGGCAGCCCTGTAAACCGGCAGATTGTCAGAATATTCACTGTCAACCCTGTCCAGGAACTCCCTGATGGTGGCATTCCTCAATTTCGGCCAGGCATAGTGGTCATTCCACCTTCTGATAAGGTTTGCCTCTCTCATTGAAGGAGGCGAGTTGTCAGTATAATATCCTGAATACTGGACAGATACAAGAGGGATATCGTAGCCCCGGTGCTTGAGGGAGGATATGTATGAGAACACTCCGCTCTCAACGCCCTTGTCATCTTCCTTGTCAATGCCCCAGGCATTGGCTGTATTGTAATGATCCGACCTGTATGAAATCAAGCTGTTCCCGGATGGAGACTCCCATTTGTAGAGAGTAGGTCTGTCAAACGGAATGTCAGCCCTGTGTCCGTTGGAGCCCATTGTGAGATACTTGACACCTATTCCGGAAAGATAGTCGGCGAGACACCAGGCTACACCGTTCACGTCATTCTGCATTGCCGTCACAACAGGAATACCCATTTCACGGAATGTCTTGATTGGGGAAAGGAATGTCTTGTAATTGTCCTCGCCTGAGAGTTCGGACATATTGAAGAACATAGCTGTAACCTCAATCTGTCCGTTCCTTACGTAATGCAGGAATTTCTCAATTTGCTCCTGCGGTCTGGACTTCAGCCATTCCCTGACTGCCCAGGATGCCTCACAAGTCCATCTGAAACGGGAATCATCCGGATAGGACTCAGTGGCCTCACAATACTCGATGGCATAGTCAATGTAGCGGAGATGCTCGGTAAGTATCTCCGTCTGAGGTTTGGTGTATCCTATATCCGTATGAGTCTGCTGAACAAGATAAATCGTCCATTTATCGGCCGGAAGAATCCTCAGCGTTGTCTCCATCTTCTCCTTCCCGCAGAGGATGTCGATTTTCACATCTTTGTCCTGATACTGTTCCGGTATGGATATCTCTGCAGAATTGAGGCCTGGTGCCAGATCCACAGTTCCGATCTCAGACCCGTCGCAAAGGCATTTAGCCCTCACTGTCTTCTTTCCCCAGTTGACGGCTGAGACAATGACAGGGCTACGCAATTCCTTGCCGTCCTTGCCATAAACAAGGGCAGGAACAGATTTCACGGAAGCAAGTGACACACCGCCGCTTACCTTCGCAAGAGCAATCTTGCCGGAAGCCTCAAGCCTGATATCGTCAAGCACCGTCCAGCTTCCTGCGACATTGGTAATCCGCAGGACATTGTCACCCTCAAGTACGGATCGGGCAGGGATTGAGACCCTTACCGGAATTGATGGCGCAGACTTGATTCCCTTGCCAAGAAAATTCTGGTCCTTGCCTGCAGGGAGTCTGATTTCCGTGGAGAAATCGTTCAGTTCAATGCGAAGTCTTGGCGGGGCAGACGGATGTATTTCAACCATATCCATTACAAGCTCCACCTTGTCCGGAACATTCGATGCCACGTTGAATCGGACCATCAGCGTGCCTTTCCTCCGTCCTGCCCAGGCATCATCCTGGCCCGGCATTACAAAAGGGATATCCTGAGGGCCGCTCTGACCAACGGAATAGATAGCCGCAGCATCAGGAAACACCTTGGTGATGTCATTATAGCCCCTTTCAGCTACAGCGAACTCGGCATAACTGTCATCCTTGACACCAATCTGCCATACAACATTGTTCTGAGCACCGGCCCAAAGGCCGACACCCAGAAACAACGAAGCAGACAATACAATCTGTCTGAAGTTTTTCATAATCCAACACTATTTTTTAATCCAGGTTACATTCGCGAATTCTGCCACGTGTTTGCCTGTCTGGTCCGGAAGCTGGTCTCCCCAGTTCACAGTCATAGGCCAATATGCCTTCAGGCCATCCTCTGCACCTGTGAAGTTGTAACCCTGCTCAACATCTGCCTTAATCTGCTCGGCTGTCCTTACATCACGCCAGATTGTCACGTGCTGAACGTCTCCACGCATATACCTTGAGGAGTAGTACGGAGAGGTTCCGACCTGCAGTCTCGAAGTAGGTGTATTCATTCTCCCGCACTTGCCTGTGGACTTCAATTCACCGTTAACATAGAGGGCAATGCCGACATTGGCCTGGTATGTTATGGCAATATCATACCAAACACCGACAGAGAGAGGAGAGAATGATACGCCTCTCCAGCCACCGTCTCCCACATAGAACTGAAGCTTGCTGCCACTGCCCCTCAACATCATTCCGGCAGACGGATTAGCAGACTCGCAGGATATTATGCACTGGTCGCCAGGCGCGAGCTCCGTGTAACGAGCCCTGAGTTCAATCGTGAATGTGTCGCCCATATCCCAGTCAGAATACGGTCCCAGATTCATATAAGAATCTTTTCCAAACCTCGGAATTGACTCCTCAATTTCAGTAGGGAATGCATACTCAACAGGTTCAAGTGTCAGGAAATCAAGATCCTCCTTTGACTTCTTTATGAAAGTCTGTACTGTCACCTTTCCGCCCTTCTTCCAGGATCTCAAGTTGGTCTTGGCAGGGGAATCATAAATATCCATTGTTTCAATGATGCCATCCGCATTCTCCCATGTGAGACGGTAGAACGTGGACGAGGCTTCATTCCACTCCACATCGACAGAGCCGTCATATTTAGGGATAAACGTGGTAATCCTCTTTGGAGTTTCCTTCAGAATATCCTTGATACCGTAAGCCACGCCATAAACTTGAGACGGTATTGACTTGTTGCCTGCAGCATCATAAGTCATTACATCGAAATAATAACTTCCACCTTCAAGATTGTCAATAAGCATTCTTGCCTTTCCGTCATCACCTATTATTTCTGACACACTGAACACTACAGTAGTATCGTCATAGCTGACCGTACATTCAGTTGCGGACCTTAGATATCTTGTATCGCCGATAATCTCAACCCTGTTCACCCCCGAACGGACTTTCAGAGAGTCAAGCTTGCCGACATATATCTTCTCGCCCTTGGAAGTCCATTCTTTCTGTGTATCGTCAATGCCATAACATCCGGCAACTGCAACAGATAGGAAGGTCAATCCTGCAATGAGTTCTATTATACGTTTCATATAGTCTAATTTTCCAGTCTATTGTCGAGATTTGTAATAATCTATTCCTCCGGTTCTGACTCAATCTGTCCCCAAAGAGTAAGTTCTGACATACAAGAGAGCTTCATCTCAGAGTGGACACCGAGTATTTCAAACCTGATATACCTGATCGGTTCCGCATTCCTGTCAAAGATGAACTCTTCACCCTCAGTGAGAAGTTGGATATCCTCGTCAGAAACCTGTCCCTGCGGCAATCCTGACGGTTTGACAGATGTGAATGAACCTATCAGCTTCCATCCGTCCAGGGGATCGGAAGTAATGGCAGGAAGTTCCGTGCAGCCATAGACATTGAAAATCCTCCAGGCTCCGTGCTGCCACCTGACATCCTCGCCGCTTCTCTGCCAGGTCTTGAGCCTGGACATCTTCGCCACGACACCGAGATCGAAAGTAAACCTGTGAGGTAACTCTAATGGCCATTTTGTATGGATAAAGTTCCTGTCGTCGATTACCCCATCCCAGGCATTTGACATCGGGGCATGATACTGGTCCAAAGCAAGGTCGCCGTTTACCATCCCCGGCTTCACGGCTGTGAACAGTTTCTTGTCAAGCAGATCTTCTCTCCAAGGGGTTGTCGTAAATTCGAGAACCTGGGACCTGTTTCCCCAATGGTCCTGAACATAAAGGCCGAAGTCATTCTCATCATCAGGAAGTCCCCTGACGGCATATACGCCTCCCGCCTTTTCGGTATAATATACATCATAGTACTCCATCTCACCAGAAAGGGTATCCCTTCTGGTAACATAGATTCCAATATTCGCCTTGGTGGCATTTTCAAAGGAAACCATAAAGCCTCCGAAATCCACAGCCCACTCCAGGGACTCGAAAACAGACTGTATAGGAGGAGTGAGAGGGGTAACTGTCACGGTGACCGGTGAGGAAGCATTCTCAAACTTGTCATAGGCTCTGATTTCGACAGGATAATCCTTTGTGTCGCCAAAACCCTCTATTAAAAGGGAATCCACATAGGAAGACGCCCTTGCTTCCCTCTTGGAGCCGTCGGTTCCGATAAACTCCGCCTTCACATAGGACAAGTCCATATCTGCAGGGAGTTTGTACCTAATAACCGCAGCTCCCGGCTTATTGGTCACTGTCACCTCGCTTACCGGTGAAGGAGCCTTCCCGTCGTCAGTGCCATACGGATGCAGAAGGTCCACCTCGGAGCATCCGGACAATACGGCAGCCGCCAGTATGGAAATTAAAGTTATATTGTGTCTCATTGTCTTGATTATTAAAGGTTACCAGAGATAACTCTGCTGGAGTTTATTGTTCCTGTACAAATCGTCAAGCTTAATCGGCCAGAAATAATTCTTCGGAGTAAATGTCGGGAATTCAATATATGCAGGAGTGTAGAATGAATCATCAGACTCGGTTATACTCCATCCCCTTACAGGACGGTTGCAATAATCAAGTGCAAGTTTCCATCTCCTGAGGTCGTAAAAACGCTGTCCCTCGAAAGCAAGCTCAATCATTCTTTCTCTCTGAATGATATCCCTCATTCCATCTTTTGTCTTAGGCTTGTCAGGATTATTGGAATACCTCGCCCAAGTCTCGGCCAAACCGCCGGTCTCCTTGTCCAATCCTGCCTTGTTCCTGACTTTCTGAATGTACTCATATACTTCCTCGTCCGGGGCATCCTTACACTCATTCAGACACTCGGCATAGAGAAGGTAAAGGTCTGAAAGCCTTATAATCGGGAATGGATAGTGTGAGCACTGCTCACCGGAGTGGGTGGACTGCGTCATCACGAGTTCATAGCTTACAAGCTTCTTTGCGTAGAATCCGGTAACGGAGTAGTTCTCTAAAGAGCGTCCCGCGAGATCTCCTGACTTGCTGTGAAGAACGTATGAATTCTCGTCGCTCGGGACCTCAAGATTGAACCATTTTCCGTTGTCAAAGCCCACCCAGGCGTAGAATCGCGGTTCCCTGTACAGATGGAGCCTTGATGTCCTGGCTGTAGTGTCAGCATAGTACATATGATCCTTAGGGACCTTGATTACATCATATCTGCCCTTATAGTCATACTCCTGGTCCTCATCAATCGGAAGGCCGTTCCTGGTATAGAACTCTTCCACAATCTCCAGAGTAGGATTATGCATCATCTTGACCCAGCTAAGCCGGTTGGAAAGGTGATAGTTGGTAAGAGGAGCATTTGAAATACCTGTAAGATCCCTGGTATTCCTCCTTCCAAGGCCCCAGAGAAGTTCATCGCTGAATTTCTTTGTAAGAGTGTGTCTCAAGGTAAGTTCAAGCCTTGTAGTATCGGATATGTTCTTTACAGGCTCATCGAATTCATACAACTCGTGTCCCGCCGCAATTGCCGCATCAATGGCTTCCTTGCAGGCATCCCTTGCAATCTCCCATTTTGTCGCATCATATTCAGGATTAATCATATTCCGGCCTTCGGCATCCTTCCATCCTGCAAAATCCTCATTGCCATTGTAGAGCGGGCTGGCCGCATAGGTAAGAAGACGGGCCTTGATGGCCATTGCGCCCGGCTTTGTAATTCGACCAAGTTCAGTATCCCTAGACCTGATATATTCAGGCAATGCATTGCTGCTGATTGCCTCATCCAGCAGAGCCACAATCTTGGCGACAACATCGTCAACCGGCTCTCTTACCACCTTTACCTCCTCCGGGGATGCATCCACCGGGATATTCACGTCAACGAAAGGGATAGGACCATAAAGCTGGAACAACCAGATATGAAGATAGGCCTTGATGAACTTCACCTCCGCTATCCATCTTTCCTTTTCCGTTTGTGATAAATCAGGAAC
The DNA here is from genome assembly GCA_022777585.1 of Bacteroidales bacterium. Taxonomy (GTDB): domain Bacteria; phylum Bacteroidota; class Bacteroidia; order Bacteroidales; family UBA932; genus Cryptobacteroides. The sequence continues at coordinate 14,771 of JALFFZ010000079.1, forward strand.
TTTGTCCACATTTTCAAGGAAAATATTGCAGTCCCTGATGCCGACGAACAGATTTGAGCCACCTTGTCCGCCGCTCCAATAGTTAAGATAAGGGTCATTGGTATTCTGAAGCCCCCTGGCAATACGGAATGCCGTCTCATTCTGATAGTAGTATGTCTTGTCCGAGCAATTCCAGACCTCATCGCTTGATCCGATACCCGGATTTCCCCAAGGGCTTGCTGTACTTGGGACATAGTTGTAGCAGGTGTACAACATCTTCTCCGCACTATTCCTTGTCTGGAAAGTCATATCCATAGTCGGGATGTTGTCCGGAACAATGTCCAGATAACTGCAGGACACTGCAGACAGGACTGACAGGACGAAGATTGATATCTTTTTCATTTTCATTTCTCCGAAAGATTAGAAGTTTACATTCAAACCGAGGTTGAACACTCTCTGAATAGGATAATTCAAACCGTTTCCTGACATTTCCACATCCCACATCTTGAATTTGGACAATGTGAAGAGGTTGGTTCCGCTGAAATAAATCCTGAAGGTCTTCATCCTCATGGCATCACAGGCTTTCTTAGGGATGGTATAACCTATCTCAAGAGTCTTGAGCCTCAGGTATGAGCCGTCTCTCAGCCACCAGGTGCTGGCTTTGTTGTTGTTCGACACAATCTGCGGAGAGAGCCTCGGATACATCGCATAGCAGTCCCTGTCGGACTCTGTCCAGCGGTTGTCGGCAAATTCCTTCATCATCGCATTGGAAGTCACAGAGTCCCAGTCGCCGAGATTGACAAAAGGAGCTGTCCTCGCGTGGCTGATCATAAACGAGCATTCGGTAGCCGCCTGGAAGAAGCAGGACACATCGAAATTCTTGAAGCCTGCTGAAACGCCGAATCCGAAAATATAATTTGGAACCGACGGATAACCTATCGGCACGTAATCCTGACCGTTGATAATACCGTCCTCATTGATATCTTTGTACTTGATATCGCCAGGCATCACAGCTCCGAACATCTGCTGAGGAGAGTTCGCGATGTCAGCCTCGTCAATGAACAGGCGTTCGGCAATGAGACCGGTAATCTGGTTGAGCCTCTTTCCCTCCCAGGAAAGCCACTCATATCCGTAGTCCGGTTCCTCATAGACATCATATTTGCCGGTGGCGTAAGTCATATTGAATCTTCCCGATATCCAGGAACCGCCGGCGAAGCTCTTGTTGGCATCCACGGATATTTCATAGCCGTGGGACGATGCCTCGCCGACATTTGCACGCAGAGGAGCCTGCAGACCCATTGTAGAAGGTATTGACTTCCTGTCCATCAAGATATTGGTCCTCTTTTCACGATAGTAGTCAGCCTGCACGACAAGCCAGTCCCAAAGTCCGAGTTCAACTCCGACATCAAACTTTTTGGCAACCTCCCAGGTAATCTTGTCATTTGGATAGCGGGAAATGCTCACGCCGTTCTTCTTGAACCCAAATTCATCTCCAAACTCGACACCAACGCCTGTATTCATATTCACATTGGAAAGATAGAAGAACCTGTCGCTCGATGAGCCAATCTGGTCGTTTCCCGCGAGTCCATACGTCGCCTTTAGTTTGAGAAGGGTTATGACCTTCTTCAACTTAGGCCCGAAGAATTTCTCGTTGGAAATGATATAGCCGGCACCAACTGAAGGGAAGAAACCGAAACGCTCTCCTTTCGCAAATCTTTCGGAACCGTTGTAACCGAAATTGGCCTCAATCAGATAACGGCTGCCGTATCCATAGGTGAACCTTCCTGCAAATCCGAGATTCCTGTATGGAAGAGAGCTCTGGAGATCACCCATATTGGCATAGAGCTTATTCTGCATTGTATATACGAGAAGACCGGACACATCGTGCTTGTTCTTGAATTTGCGGTTGTAATCAATGGCAGCTTCAAGATAAGTGGTGGTCTGGATGTCCTTGCCACCCTGCTTGTAATCCAGATATTCGGTTCCTCCGTCAGGATTGATGCAATTTATAGTATAGGTATTGTCAGCTACATCATAGGAGGACATTGTGTACCAATAAGGATTGTAGTACCGCTGAAGGTCAAAGTACGAGTATCTTGTTGTATTGAACAAAGCCCTGGCGCTCAAGCCCTTGGTAATGAAATCCAGTTTCTGCTTGAGTTCCACCTGCGCAATGAGGTTCAACTTGTTGTATTCCTTGTATCCCCTTACCATCCTGGCGTAAGGGTTGAGATAATTTCCGTCAGAGGTGTTTCCGAACATGATATGCGTGTTTGAACCTCCTGACAGAGCACCCTCATAATACATAGGGAAGGATACAGGATCCGATGCAAGAGCCATCCTGTAGAGCGTACTACCGCCGTCAAGAGGGCCGGTGTAATCCTCGAATGTTCCGCTGAAACGGACTGAAAGTTCCGTAGTGGAGGTCACATTGATATTTATGTTGGACCTCAACTGTGTGGACCGCAGGGAAATGTTATTGTTGAAAGAGTTACTGTTGTTCTCCTTGAGAAGGCCTGTATCATTGTTGAAAGTCGCCGCAATGTAGTATCTGGCGACCTTTCCACCTCCACTCAGGTTGGCATTGACACGTTGGTTGGTGGTATAGTCCTTGAACATCTCTCCTATCCAGTCAATTGCCGGATATGCATACTTGTTCACTCCTCTTTTCGTGAGTTCAATCTTCTTGTCAGGGAATGGACGCGGAGCAAGAGGATCTCTGGTGGACACCGCCTCGTTGTACAATGTCATCCAGGTTACAGGGTCAACCACCTCAACCACACTTGTCGGCATCGAGAAAGAGTTCTCGAAACGGACATTTAGACTGGCGCGGCCCTCTTTACCTTCCTTAGTCGTCACGAGAATTACACCATTGGCTCCGCGGGCACCGTAAAGTGCTGTTGCAGTGGCATCCTTGAGAACGGAGAAGGAGGCAATGTCATCCGGTTGGAGACGAGCCAGGTCGTTTGATGAAAGCTCTACATTGTCAATGAGGATGAGCGGTCCACGGGCATTGGAGTTGAACGTGGTCACACCTCGTATGAAAAACTCCGCATTGTCCTTTCCTGGCTCTCCCGAGAGTTGCTGAGTAATCATACCGGCAATCCTTCCGCCCAGGGCGGTAGTGAGGTTGCTGGAAGGGACTTTGAGCTCCGCAGGACGGATGGTGGCAATCGAGCTGACAACGCTCTCCTTCTTCTGCTTGGAGAATGCTACAACCATCGCATCTTCAAGAGCCGTGTTCTCCTCTTCCATCACGATGAGATACACCGATTTGTCAGTAACCCTGATTCGCTTGTCCTGATAACCGATGAGTGTGGCAACAATGTTCTGCCCCTCTGATACTTTTATGGAAAAGCCTCCTTGCTCATCCACAAGCATTCCGTCAGTAGTACCTTCGACCATGACGGCAGCCCCCAGGACCGGTTCTCCATTCGAGTCAACTACTCGTCCTGTCACAGTCTTCTTAGGCCCGTCAAGAATCCCCGCCGCAAACGCAACGCCCTGACCGAGGGTCAAAGAAATGACAACCAGACTGAAGAAATTGAATAGAACCTTCACTGGAGAAATGTCTGAATTTCTCATGATTGGTTAATTTAATATAGTTAATGTTATCATAGTATGTTTGAACATTTGCAAATATTATACATTGTACGGACATTTCCAAATATTTTATAATATTTGTGCAAACATACTTGCGAATGTCTTGATATATTCCCGTAAAATGACAAAATTTGAAGAAATCCATAAATACGATAAGCTAAATGAAGGCAAAACAGACTATTATTCTCATATTATCCACATTGTTCTCACTCACTGCAATTGCAAAGGAACCGGCAGATTACGTCGACATGTTCATCGGCACATCCAATTCCCGCTGGATGCTCGGGCCCTATGCCCAGCGCCCGTTCGGAATGGTTCAGCTCGGCCCGGACAATCACGAAGGGTGAAATGTTCGGCGGTGACGCATTCTGGAACTCCTATTGGAACCTTAACGGGCTCTGGTCACTTGCCACTCCGGAGATAATTGACAACTGGGTCGAAACCCAACTTGAGATGTTCAGGCACACCGGATGGACTGGGAAGAGATTTACAAGGCAGTTCTCAAGAATGTAACCGAACCCGGAGCGGATCATCCCGGAGGAGGCAATGCCGGGAATCCCCTCCTCGACATATACATAAAGTATGGATATATGCCACGTGAGTATGGAGTGATTTCAAAAACACTCGATTACGCATACGATGACTGGTGTGTCGCCATGATGTCGGATGCCGTTGGTGACAAGGAAACAGGAAAGATGCTGAAACAACGCTCCGAAAACTGGAGAAATGCATTCAATCCTGCTACCGGCTATGTCACGATGAGGGACAACTTCGCGGCGCACGTATTCGACAGGACAATGGGCAGATGAGCGCCTGGTTCGTGATGAGCGCAATGGGCTTGTTTGAGATGGATGGCTGTTGCACTCCATATCCCGAATTCGACATAAGCAGCCCTTTGTTCAGTAAAATTACCATTTCACTGGATAGCCGGTACTATAGCGGAAAAGAGTTCACAATCAATGCTATAGGAAACTCCGACAAGAATATCTACATCCAGGAGGCATATCTCAATGGAAAGAAACTGTCATCTCCTAAGCTCAAGTTCAATGATGTTGTGCGGGGTGGAGAACTGACACTGATAATGGGAGATTCCCCTAAAGAGTGGAATTAACATTTCTTTTCATTATTTGTTTACAAAATTTGGATTTATGTAAAAATTTATTCATATTTGTTCAAACATATTTGAAATACTTATGAAACTTGACCACAATTCATCAAAACCCCTGCACCAGCAGGCTGAGGAGATATTGAGAGAGATGATTCATGAAGAAGAGTACCGCAACGGGAAGCTTCTTCCCAATGAGGTGGAATTGTCAAAGGAACTGAACATTTCGAGAAACACACTTCGGCAGGCCATCAACCGCCTGGTCTTCGAAGGACTTCTCATCCGCAAGAAGGGATACGGAACCTGTGTCGCACCGCAGGATGTGATGAGCAATGCGCGCAACTGGATGAGTTTCACCCAGGAAATGGCGGCATTGGGGATGAAGGTGCAGAATTTCGAGCTGCATATCAGTTTCAAATCTGCCCCGAAGGAGGCTACCGACCTCTTCAACGTGCCTGAGGACAAGAAGTTGCTCTGCCTTGAACGGCTCAGGGGCAAGCCGGAGCTCCCGTTCGTATTCTTCATATCATATTTCAATCCGGCAATTCCGATGTCGGTGTCTGAGGACATGAGCAAGCCTCTTTATGACATTCTCAATAACAATTACGGAATCAAGGTCAAGACCTCCAAGGAACATATTTCAGCAAAGGCTGCCAATGCAGAGTTGGCTGAGAAACTCGGCATATTGGAAGGCGAACCCATTCTTGTCAGGAAGAGATTCGTCTATGATGTGAACAATGCCCCTATTGAATACAACATTGGATACTACCGTGCCGACTCATTCACCTATACGATTGAATGCACAAACGAATAAACTAAAACTATGAACAAGAACACTTCAAAAGTGCTGCCCGTCCTATTCGGCTTCTTCGTAATGGGATTCTGCGACGTGGTCGGAATCTCAACCAGTTACGTAAAACAGGATTTAAACCTCAGCGAGACCCTCGCGGGATTCATTCCGTCGATGGTATTCATCTGGTTCCTGCTCCTCTCCATCCCCGCCGCCATGGCAATGAACAAGGTCGGCAGGAAGACAATGGTACAGGTCAGCAACGTCATCACATTCATTGGAATGCTGCTGCCTTTCATCAGCTACAACTTCGTCACCTGCATGCTGGCATTCGTGCTTCTCGGAGTGGGGAACACGATTCTCCAGGTATCGCTCAACCCGCTGCTTACCAACGTCGTGAAAGGCAACGCCCTCACGAGTTCGCTGACAGCAGGACAGGTGGTCAAGGCAATCTCCTCATTCTGCGGTCCGTTCATTGCGGCTTTCGCGGCAGGCTCCCTCGGAAACTGGAAGTTCCTCTTCCCGATTTTCGCGGCCGTGACATTGCTCTCGGGCCTCTGGCTTCTCCTCACCCCTATCAGGGAAGAAGAGCCGGACGCCGGGACATCCTCGGCGGGAGCGGTTTTCGGACTTCTGAAGGACCCGGAAATCCTCTTCCTCTTCCTGGGAATATTCTTCATTGTCGGACTTGACGTCGGAGTCAACACCGTATCCCCGAAACTTCTGATTGAAAGGGCCGGATGGTCTGTGGAAAAGGCCGGCCTCGCATCCAGCGTCTATTTCATCTGCCGTACCGCAGGAGCTTTCGCCGGTTCCTTCCTCCTCGCCAGGGTCAATGATATCAAGTACTTCAGGTACAATATTATAGGAGCATTGGCAGTGCTTCTTCTCCTCTTCGTGACCAAGGGCACCGTACCAATGCTGATTCTCATCGGACTCATCGGATTCCTCTGCTCCAGCGTATTCTCCATCATCTACTCCGCCGCCCTCAAGGCAAGGCCGGAGAAAGCCAATGAAATCTCAGGCCTCCTGATAACCGGCGTTTCCGGCGGTGCAGTCATCCCGCCTCTGATGGGCGTTCTGGCCGACCTTACCGGAAGCCAGTCAGGTTCGCTCATCGTGATCGGCCTCTGCGTGCTCTATCTCGTATGGTGTGCTCTGGCATTGGGACGCAATAAGGAAGCGTAAGGACAACTTCCCCTTCGTCTTTATCATAACTGCGGAATTAAAACCGCGATTTTATGCAAAATCGCGGTTTTAATTCCGCGTTTTTATATATATTTGCAAAAATGAATTGAATATGGAACAATTATACGAACTCTATGCAAAGAAACTGAAGACATTGTCAACAGAATTCGTCCGCTATCTTTATCAGCAAATCAACTGGAATTCCCAACTGATCGTCATCATGGGTGCCCGCGGCGTAGGTAAAACCACAATGTTGCTGCAACGTATCATCCTGTCCGGCGAAAAAGATGAATCACTGTATATCTCAGCAGACAACACATTCTTTGCCGGCAACACACTATACGACGTCGCAACAAGATTCGCACAGTCTGGCGGGAAAGTACTATACATTGACGAGATACACAAATATCAGGGATGGTCAAAGGAAGTCAAAATGATGTACGACTATCTCCCTGAGATCAAGGTAGTGATTAGCGGTTCTTCAATTCTGGAACTCATCAATGGAACAGATGCGGATCTCAGCAGGAGGGCTATAAGATACAAACTCGAAGGTCTCTCATTCCGTGAATATCTCAATTTTACTCTTGGCCTGCATATTCCGGCATACTGTCTCGAGGAAATCCTCGCAGGGAAGGTGGAGATTCCGGCGGAAGTAAAGTATCCTCTGGCTCATTTCAAGGAATACCTCACCAAAGGATATTTTCCATTCTTCAAACAGGATGACTATTTTCAGCGGCTTGAAAACGTAATCAACCAGACAATGGAAGTGGATATCCCGGTTTATGCCAAGATGAATGTATCCACAGCACGCAAACTGAAACATCTTCTATATATAATATCGAGAAGTGTTCCGTTCAAGCCGAATTTTACAGAAATCGGCAGAGCTCTATCCTCAGACAGGGGAACTGTAGCTGACCATTTGGTCTATATGGAGAAGTCCACTTTGATCAGACAGCTTAATTTCGCTCCGGACGGGATGGAGCTGGTACAGAAAACGGATAAAGTCTATTTGGGCAATACGTGCTTCATCTATGCTCTCGCAGATGAAAAACCGGACATCGGGAACATTAGAGAGACCTTCTTCTATTGTGCTATGTGCGTCAACCACAAGGTGACATCTTCCCCGACAGCTGATTTCCTTGTGGAAGGCCACACATTTGAAATCGGTGGAAAATCCAAGAATCAAAAGCAGATCAAGAATATCAATGACGCATACATAGTGAAAGACGACATCGAAAACGCCTACATGAATATCATCCCGCTCTGGATGTTTGGGTTTAACTACTAAGGAATATGAAGAAATACGGGACAATCTCAAAACCAGACTCGAGGCTCACGCCGAATAATGAATAAGGACAATTGTAAAAGGCCGCAGGTATGATCCTACGGCCTTCAGCGTTCAGGAACATGAATTTATTGACTGCTTCAGTCTGAATAAGGACTTCAAAAAAGATAGGTTCTCAAAGAAGAAGTTCAGTTAGGTGGAAAGTATAGTTCAAGTTAGGTAAGCAGCAGGCATCGTTATTTCATAAACGCTTTTATCATCATTATCCGTTCCCCGGAGTCATTCACAATCCTGTATGAACAGGCAGCAGCGGATATCACCAGAGACTCGGCATATGTAAGGTCGAATGTCATCCCGCCTTCAGTAATGATCTTTGCGGACTTGCCCTCGACAAGATTGAGAGCGTGACATTTGCCTTCGGTCTTCACTTCCACCTCGGTATCAACCACATAGCGATGTACATCGTAGGAATGGTTGGCGTGTGTAGGAAGATGCCATAGCTCCCAGCCGTCACCCTCTTCAATAAGCGAAGGGTGGGAGACGAACTCCTCGGCAATGCGTTTGCCCTTTCGGTCGAAATACAGGTTCTCCATCGCTCTCCTGATGTTCAGCGGCCTCGGACGTCCATCCAGGTCGAGGGCCATCCAGTCGTACATCTTGAATGTGAAGATGTACGGAGTCGTGCTGATTTCCAGGACCAGGTTGTTGCGTCCCGAGCTGTGGAGGGTTCCCGGAGGAATCAGGTACAGACCGTGCTTCACGGCCGGTTCGGCATTGATGTACTTCGGGACGTCGAGCGGAGTGGCAGTCTCGTGGCTCCGTGTCAGGGCCGCCTCGAATTCTTCAGGGACAATGTCATCCTTGAATCCGAGATAGACCTCTGCACCCGACTTGTGGTCGAGGATATAGTAGGTTTCCTCCTGAGTGAGCACCTCTCCGAAGTTCTTCTGTATGTATTCCCTGCGCGGATGACATTGTATTGAAAGATTGCCTCCGTCGAAATTGTCAAGATAGTCAAGACGGATCGGGAACTCGTCGCCATACTCGCGGTAGCAATCGTCTCCCACAACATCCCGGCCGGCCTCGTACATTATGGAATCGAACGAAAGCTCAAGCATCTTGTCACCGCCGCTGAGGATAATTCCGTTCTCCGGCACAATCAGTTCGAATGACCAGGCATAGTTAGGTACATCCTGAGGAAGATCACCGATGAACTCCTTGATGCGCTGTCCTCCCCAGGCTCCCGGCTCGAACCATGGGCGTACCCTGAAACCGTTCCGGGCAAGCCTGTCCAGGCCGGCGCGGACCACATCGCCTTCCGCCCAGGTAATCTCCGTCTCGCGCTGGGCATCCACAAAAATGTCAATTTCAGGCATCAATGCCTTCTTGTGCCTGTTGAGAACGACCCAATCAATGAAGTAGAAGCGCTTGTACATCTTCTTCGGAGCATCCGGGGCAGCCGCGCCGAGATTTCTCACGCTGCCCGCCCTCGAACGGAACTGTATCTCGTTCTTCGGGATATCCAGATAAATCAATGTCCCCTCCCATCCGGCGAGAGACGCACCGATCCCGTAAATGATATTGAGCGGTGCCGAAGCATCGGCCTTTATGGATGCAAGCTTGTCCCCATCAAAGAAATCCTTGAGTTCAAGGCTGGCCCTGTAACCGAAAATAGGGTCATCACCGCCAAGGAACGGTTCTATCATCATATCTATCTCCGCAGGACTCTTCAAGGCCGAATCCACGCTCCACCAGAGGGCAGTCTTCCCGGCGGCCGAAAGCGCTTCGTTAAGGCTTGATACGAATTCATCAAACCTTACTCCGACATATCCGTCAATAATCACCGTTCCGCGTTCCGGAATCCGGGCGGCAAGTTCGCTGAAATCCGATGAGACAGTCCCGTCGCCGAGATCGTGGACCGGATATATGTCGTAGTCCATAGCTCCCGGCTTTTTCTTGCTCACCGGCATGAGATACTGAGTTGTCTTTCTGATTTTTGTCATAACCGTCAATTAAAGAAATAATGATGCAGCACCTATCATTGCCGCATTATCCAGCAAAGAAGATACTTTGACATCAACAGGCATTCCGCAGCCTGCAAGCGTCCGTTCAAGAGAAGCGGAAAAAAGGTTGTATGCACGGGAAATATTGCCACCGAGCACTACTGACCTGGATCCGAATGCAGATAACACCGGGAGCAGGAATTCCGCAAGCCTTGTTCCATACTCATCGAAGAGCTGCCTGGCAGCTTCGTCCTGAGCATATCTTTCAGCCACTTCCCTGGCCCCGGCGACTCTCTGCCCTGTCAGTTCCCCGTACCTTTTGACAATCCATCGGGTCGAGAATGCTTCATCTGCTATGGAATCCCCGAACGGCAGACAGTAAACCCAACCGTTGTCAGGAACACCTTCGCCGGATGTGACCAGTTTGCCGTCATCCACGAATCCGGAGCCGACACCTGTCCCAAGAGTAAGAGCCACCACCCTGTCAGCCCCTTTGGCAGCTCCGTGAAGAGCCTCGCCGAGAGCGAATGCCGATGCATCATTGACGAATCTCATCTGCACGTCGCCTGCCTCTGAAAACAGGACAGAACGCATTGTCTCAGCCACGTCGAGTCCATAAACGCTTTCATATTTCCCCACTCCGCTTATAAGGGATATGCCCCGGACATAGTCGAACGGCCCAGGAAAGGCAAATCCCACACGGCTGACCTTTCCCCCGAAGCCTGACATTGACCGTCTTACATTTTCCGCCCAGGCATTCACGACCTCCACGGCCCCGGCAGAGCTGTCAACCGGAGTGGTCACCGGTTCTGAACAGATACTGCCGTCTTCAATGTCAACTACAGCAGAACACACATGGGATCCACCGACATCGACACCTATCACATAATTTTCCTTCATGATTACATTCATCTTTAAACAAAATCGATGTATGTATGAACATTCAACCCGACGCAAATATAAATAAATTTTTTGATATACAATAGCAGATATATAAAAACGTTGCATTTATCGCTTTTGCAACCATTTATTCCACTTGCTTTATAACGGAATATTTGTTTACTTTGCGCAATATTGTTTAAACATACGCAAAATGACAAAAAAGATTCTATCAACTCTGTTTATTGCCACGACATTGGCGTCAGGTGCCTTTGCAAAGGATATAGCCACCCTGTGGACAATAGGCGAAAAAGACGGCCGCAGTTCGGAGTTCGCCCTGGCTCCGGAAGGGTACAAGGATTTCATTGAACATGATTTCGGGTACGAGGACAAGTATTTCATCGCAGGATGGTCGGAAACCGACAAGGATTTCCCTTATGTTCTGCCGGGACCGGTGGATACCTGGGGAGGAACCTGGCGTACCTCGGGATGGAGGACGCACGAGGTGAACATTCTGTTCTCATTGGCCGAAGAGCCCGGGAAGAATGAGGAATTCAGGCTCGACCTCGACCTCGCGGATTTCGCGAAGACTTTCCTTCCTCTCGTAAAAATCACGGTGAACGGAGAAATTGTGCAGAAAACGCAGCTCGAAGCAGAGGGATTCGATGTCAGGAAACAGAGGCATCCGAACCGCAATGAGAAGATAAAGGACGAATCCAGCCTGAAGAGCGACAGCGAGAATGCCACGCCTGCAGAAATCAGCCTCCCCCTGAAGGGAAGCGCTCTGCACAAAGGCGGCAACCGGGTGAACATAACCATCCTCGAGGGCTCATGGATCAAGTTCGACAGGGTGGCTCTCAGCGGTCCGAAAGGGACCCGGACGACAAGGCCGGGAAATGTATTCATAAGAAGCATCCGGCCGGCCGGTTATGAGATTGAAAAGGACGGAAGGAGATTCCAGCCTCTTCTCGTGGATCTGGAGCATCTCGGCGGAGAGCCGGTGCTCAGCATTGAGGTCGATGGCAAGACGGTGATGGAGAAGAAGATAGAGAAAGGAAGATATTGTCTGGAGGCTCCGATGCCGGCGACTGCCAAATGCAGGAAAGGCAGATATGAGGTGAAATGCGACGGCAATGTCATCGCAGACGGAACCGTAAGGAGAAGTCCTGAAAAGCTCCAGACACCTGCCGACTATGTGGATACGAGAATCGGCACAGCACACTCCAGATGGATGATAGCTCCGGGCCCGTGGATGCCTTTCAGCATGGTAAAGATGAGTCCGGACAATCAGAACGCCGGATGGATGGCAGGATACCAGCCTTCATTCGAGAGCATCGGATGTTTCAGTCACATTCACGAATGGACGCTCGGTGGACTCGGAATAATGGCCTCCAACGGAGAACTCAAGACCAGGGTAGGCGATGAACTCAAGCCTGACGAGGGTTACAGGTCAAGGATTGACAAGAGGACGGAAACCGCAGGAATCGGCCTGTACAGCGCTGACCTTTCGGATTACGGCATCAAGGCTGAAGTCTCGGCCACGACACGTTGCGGTTTCACAAGGTTCACATTCCCGGAGGACAGAGGCGACGGGCGCGTCATCATCGAACTCCATCCTCAGGCAGAATACAATTTCTTCCTGAAGGATATTGACGTGAAGAAAGTATCCGACACACGCATCGAAGGATATGTTCACCAGTTCTCCCCGGGTGTATGGAGCAAGGATGCAGATCAGGACTACACAGTGCATTTCGTCGTGGAATTCGACAGGCCGATGAAGAGCCTCGGCTCATGGCGCGGGAATGAGGTGAAGGAGGATGTTGACGGATTGAAGAGCGGAGAATGCAGGGAGGCCGGACTGTTCGCATCCTTCGACCCGAAAGATGGAGCTGTAGTCAATGTGCGCACGGCCATTTCCCCGGTCAGCGTCAGGAACGCATCGGAAAATCTAGAGAAAGAACTGGCGGGTCCTTTCGGATGGTCTCTGGATGCAGTTGTCAGAAATCAGCAGGATGTCTGGAACGACATTTTCTCAAGGCTGACAATCAGCACTGATGACAGGCTGGAGAAAGTCCGCTTCTACAACAATATGTACCGCGCCATCTGCAGCCGCAACATCTGGAGCGACTGCAATGGAGAATGGATTTCCACTGACGGCAAGCTCCGCCGCGTAGCTGACCCGGAAAATGATGTAATGATCGGCTGCGACGCCTTCTGGAATACATTCTGGAACCTCAACCAGTTCTGGAATCTTGTGACGCCTGAATGGAGCGGCAGATGGGTGCGCTCACAGCTCGAAATGTACAAGGCCAACGGATGGCTTGCAAAGGGTCCTGCCGGACTGAACTACATCCCGGTAATGGTAGGCGAGCACGAAATTCCGATGATAGTCGGCGCATACCAGATGGGCATCAGGGATTTCGATGCAAGACTTGCGCTCGAGGCTGCCGTCAAGATGCAGACTACACCGGCCAGGAAGGTATTCAAAGGCTTCGCCGGCAACAGGGATCTCGCTACTTATTTGGAACACGGCTATGTGCCGTGCGACAAGGGCCGTTTTTCCAACACTATGGAATATTCCTTCGATGACTGGACAGTCGGCCAGCTGGCAAAGGCTCTCGGCGACGAGGAGACCTATCTCAAATTCAACGAAAGAGGATACTGGTGGAAGAATGCAATCAGCGATGACGGATATTGCCATATGAAGGACAGCAATGGAGAATGGGTGAAGGACTTCGACCCGTTCCGCAGCGGCGCCAGCCGTCATTATGTGGAGGGCAATGCCTGGCAGCTGACATTCTTTGTTCCGCAGGATGTTCCTGCCCTCGTCGAAAAAATCGGCAGGGAAAGATTCTGCGAGAGACTTCTCTGGGGATTCAATCAGGATGAGGCATTCCGCTACAATGCCCCTAATGACCAGTACTGGGATCACCCTGTAGTCCATGGCAACCAGCAGTCAATGCATTTCGCATATCTGTTCAACTATGCCGGCCAGCCTTGGAATACACAGAGATGGAGCAGGTCGATTCTGGAGCGCTACTACGGCTACGGAGAGGCCAATGCCTACCTCGGCGATGAAGATCAGGGCCAGATGAGCGCCTGGGCGATAATGACTTCCATCGGCCTTTTCCAGACTGACGGAGGCTGCCGCATCGATCCTGTCTATGAAATTGCAAGTCCGGCATTCGAGGAGATTGAAATCAATCTCGGAGGCCGATACGGCCGCGGTGACAAGTTCGTGATCAAGGCCCGCAATGCATCCAGGAAGAACATCTACGTTCAGAGCGCCGTTCTCAACGGCCAAAGACTTGACGGATTCACGTTCCCGGCTTCGGAGCTGCTGAAGGGAGGAGAGCTCGTGCTTGAGATGGGGCCGGAGCCCAAGAAATAACAGAGCACAAAAAAATCGGGCCGGGTAACCGGTCCGATTTTTTTATATAGAAATCTGAATATTAGTCGCTCAAAGAGAACCTCTTGAATGAGAGAACCTTTGCATCCTTGTCAGAAGCCTGGATGTAACCGAGAACTGACACCTTGTTGTCCCAGATGTAGTCCTGATCCTCGAGGGTCTGCTCCTTGAAGAACTTCTTGAGCTTGCCCTTTGCGATGTTCTCGAGCATGGCATCAGGCTTGCCGGCCATCTTCGGATCCTCAGCGATCTGCTGCTTGTACATTGCGAGCTCCTTCTCTACAGTCTCCTTAGGGCAGTCTGCCTCGGAAACTGAAACAGGGTGCATTGAGGTAACCTGCATTGCAACGTTCTTGCCGACCTCCTCGGAAACCTCCTTGTTGAAAGCAACGATGGAAGCCACCTTGGAATTGTTGTGAACATACTGTGCAATGTATGGAGCCTCGAGAGTAGAATAATATGCAAGCACGTGCTTCTCGCCGGTCTTGCCGGTCTGGGCGGAAATCTCCTCCTCTACAGTATGGCCGTTAGGCATCTGAACTGTCTTGAGAGCCTCAGCGTCAGCCGGGAAGGCTGCGATGGCCGCATCAGCGATACCATTGGCGAGAGCCTTGAAGTCAGGAGTAGCCGATACGAAGTCAGTCTCGCATCCAAGGCATACGATGATGGCCTTGCCACCATTGATGCGGACGAGGACAGCTCCCTCGGTTGTCTCGCGGTCAGCCCTCTTGGCTGCAACGAGCTTACCCTTCTCACGGATGATGTCCACTGCCTTCTCGAAATCGCCTTCTGCCTCGGTAAGGGCATTCTTGCAATCCATCATTCCGGCGCTGGTCATCTTGCGCAATTTCATTACGTCAGCTGCTGTAATCTGCATAATCTTCAAAGTTTAATATTATTCTGCATTCTCCTCAGTGGCAGCCTCAACCGGTGCCTCTGCCTTTGGAGCCTCCTCTGCGGCCTCATCGGCCTTGGCGGCCTTGCGAGGACGGAGCTTCTTTGCTGCCGGTTTCTCGGCAGCCTCGGCCGGAGCCTCTTTCTCCTTCTCGAGCTTCCTCTCGTTCAATCCCTCCTGAATAGCCTCACAAAGTGCATTGGTGATGTACTCGATGGACTTTGTGGCGTCATCATTTGCCGGAATCACATAATCAATCGGATTAGGATCGCAACATGTATCAACCATAGCGATTACCGGAATGTTGAGACGGTTTGCCTCCTTGACTGCATTGGCTTCCTTCTGAATATCAACTACGAAGAGTGCTGACGGGAGACGGCTCATATCCTTGATGGAACCGAGGTTCTTCTCAAGCTTTGCCCTCTGGCGGTCAACCTGGAGACGCTCACGCTTTGCGAGCTTGTCGTATGTACCATCTTCCTTCATCTTGTCGATGGTGTTCATCTTCTTGATGGCCTTACGGATGGTCGGGAAGTTGGTGAGCATTCCGCCCGGCCATCTTTCCGTTACATAAGGCATATTTACTGAAGCGGCCTTCTCGGCGATAACGTCCTTTGCCTGCTTCTTGGTGGCCACAAAAAGAATCTTGCGGCCTGAGCGCGCAAGCTCCTTCATAACCTCTGCGGCCTCGTCTATCTTGACGACACTCTTGTGCAGGTCAATGATGTGAATCCCGTTCCTCTCGATGAAAATGTAAGGAGCCATCTTAGGATTCCACTTCCTGGCAAGATGCCCGAAATGTGCACCTGCTTCGAGTAATTCCTGGAAATTTGTTCTTGGCATTTTTTTGTGTTGTTTCTTGTGTTACACTTTCCCTGAAGGCCATTGCCTCAGCCTCCCGGGCTCTTTTCTTCAATCCTGAAGCAGCGGCACTGTGCCGGTCTTCGGGATTTTCCGCAGTCTCGGCAATCTTCAAGCAGCTCTGTCGGAACTCACGCCCCTGACGAGGTCAGAAAATTTGTCAACCGGACTGTGCGAATAAATCAGCAGTAAGCAGGCATTAACGCTTGCTGAACTGGAAGCGGCGACGTGCACCAGGCTGACCAGGCTTCTTCCTCTCGACTTCTCTTGCGTCGCGGGTGAGGAATCCTTCGGCCTTGAGTGCTGAGCGGTAAGCCTCGCTGTCAATCTCGCAAAGTGCGCGGGAGATACCGAGTCTGAGCGCCTCAGCCTGACCTTTGATTCCACCTCCGCAGAGGTTTGCCTTAACGTCAAACTGACCTGTCGTTCCAGTCACTGTAAATGGCTGATTCACAATGTACTGATAAGTCTCGTCAACGAAGTAGTCATTGACTTCCCTACCGTTTACCGTGAACTTGCCTGTGCCGGCTACGACATAAACACGAGCCACAGCTGATTTACGTCTTCCAAGGGCGTTTACTGTTTTTTCCATTTGCTCTGTTTAAATTTCGTTCAACTTAATTTCTCTTGGCTGCTGTGCCTGGTGCGGATGCTCAGGACCTGCATATACGAACAGGTTGCCGAGAATCTTGTCACCAAGACGGGTCTTAGGAAGCATTCCTTTCACAGCTCTCCTGATGAGTTCAGCAGGTCTTGTCTGAAGAATCTCCTTAGGCGTGGTGAAACGCTGTCCGCCCGGATATCCGGTGTAACGCGTATAAACCCTGTCGGTCATCTTCTTTCCACTGAGGGCCACTTTCTCGGCGTTGACCACGATGACGTTGTCACCGCAGTCCACGTTCGGCGTGAACCCTGGCTTGTTCTTGCCGCGGAGGACAAGAGCAACTCTGGACGCAAGACGGCCGAGAGCCAGATCGGTAGCATCAATGACGACCCACTCCTTCTTTACAGTCTCCTTGTTAAGGTACACTGATTTGTAACTTTGTGTGTCCACTGTCTTGATCTTTAAATGGTTAATAATAAAATATTGCGATCCCTACACATTATAGGGGTCGCAAAGGTAAGAAATATTTTGCAAATGGCAAAATCAGGGAGAAAATTTCTTTTTCAGTCACGGCAATCGGGCTTTCCCGGCATCCAGGACAGTGCCCAAAATGGTCATTTTATCACATAAAAGGCATGAAGGCAGTTTTGGACATCGTCCTCAATTGCGGGCGTCCGGAAACCGAAGGATGAAAAAGACATTAACGGAAAACACAATAATCATCAGCTTTATAACTTACAATCAAATATTTACACTTATCCTATCTCATAAAGACAGAGCGAAATTAGTCACTTTTAGAACATAATTCAGCATAAATTCGTGAACTATTTACAATGTTCAAAAGGTCATATCAGTTTCAATATAGGAAAATTTAACCTATTTTTGCTCCGTACCCAATACGTATATGGAAAAAGTATATTCAATATTATCAACCGCATTGGCCGTTGTAACCATAGCTACGGTTACTCCTGCCTGCACCGGAATAGAGACGGAAAGGCGGAGCGAAGGCCCGGTAAGGGTGGCCTTCACCACAACACAGCCCGGAACCAAAGCCGAACTGGATCCTTCCGCCGGCAGGTTCACCTGGGAAACAGGGGACAAGGTCGCAGTGTGGGCCGACAATCAGTCCGGAAGCCCTGTCCTCGAGGCCAGAGAGTTCACCCTTCTTGCACGAGACAATTACGACAAAGGATATTTCACATCCACATTGGACACCCCGATGGAGGAGGATACCTATAATTATTATATAGCATTCCCGCTTCCTTCATCATTTTCCGGAAAAAATGCAGTCTTCAACCTCCCGTCCAGACAGGACGGAAAGGCCTCCGGAGCCTGCATTGCAATCTCCGATGCCATAGAGGCAGGGGCACTCAGGGAATTTGACGAGCAGAGGCCCGTTTCAGAGACCATAAGCCTCGACCTCAGGCTCAGACATCTCCTGCACTATCTCAGATTCTACATCCCGCAGGGAGAGAATGCGTTGAACGAACCCATAACCTCATTGGAGTTCTCAATGCCGCAGGGCATAGCCGGAACGGTGAATGTCAACATGGCGGACGGCAGCGCAACCCTCACCGATGCACAGACATCCGTCACACTTGCCCCGGAAGAGGCAGTACAGGACGGAGAGTTCATTTCCTCGTCCATATTCCCGCCACAGAGGACATACGTCAATGACGAGTTCCTGAATGTCAGGGTATTCTCCGAGAACTGGTACTCCGATATCGAGCCAATCAGGCTGGAAGGCAGGGATTTCCAGGCAGGGCACATCACCACGGTACCGCTCAGGGCGAAGACCGTATCCCCTGTCTATAATCTCACATTCACCCTTATCTCCAACAATCTCGGGCAGGAGGTAAAGAACCTCACATTCACTTTCGACAACGAAGTTACCTGGGGAGGAGAGAGATGGACATCCTTCTCATACGCCGACCCGGACGGCTCCACCTTCATACCGGGCGAGAAAATCGTACTCAAGACATTGGACGAGAGCGAGTTCTGGGCCCTCTCCGGCACAGGGTTGACAGTAAGTTACGAGAGCGAAGACGCCATCGTCAGCGAAAAAATCACATTCCCGGACATGGCATCCTCAAATTCCGTCAATGTGGCCCTGAACTGCCCTTACCTGATGTTCGAGGACTTCAGCTGCATCCAGAGCAGTTTCAACAGCGGAGACAAGCACTCTGCTTCAAACACAGGCAACAAGAGTCCATACTACATCGAGAGCGGCTGGAGCGTAGCCCGGGCAGGAGGAGAGGCAGGTACAGCGATCAGACTTGCCGCCCACAGGGAAGCTGTGGCCTGCTATCATTCAAGATGCGACTCCCCACTTCTGTCCGGAATCAAAGAAGGGCACACCGTAAATATCTCATTGACATTTAATTATTCGATGAACAGACAGGAAGGAGGTATCGGATCCAAGCCAAAGCTGGGCGCAACCGTCAATGTCGGATGGACTACAGATACCGGCAACCTCTCAAGCGGAAACGAAACGGGAACATTCCCTGATTCCTTCTATGTAAATGAGGAGACAGGCTCATATTCAGAAATCGGCAACGAGCACAGTACCCAGCTTGACGGCATAACCAACGCAATGCGCCTGTCAATAAGAGAGTTGGCTGAAACAAAGGCAGATATGACCAATGGCACCTACTGGCTCTACCTCGACAACATAAAAGTATCGATAGCAAATAACTAACATAAAAAACATCATGCGTATTAAAACTATGTCTGCAGCCTTGGCCGCATTGACCATCCTGGCAGCCTGCTCCAAGCAGAGCGGTTCGGAAGGCAATGTACGCATCGCCCTGGAGCAGCAATCCAAGCTCGTTGACGTCTCCACCAAATCTTCCGTAGGGGACTTTACAACTCTTCCTTCGGCATCAGCATTCACAGTGAAGATCAGCGACGCCCAGGACAACATCACGCCAGTGACCGACCTCTCGGCCCCTGTTACTCTTACGACTGGAAACTATATCGCATCAGCCACTTACGGCAGCCTCTCGGACGAAGGATTCGACAAGCCTTGTTTCAAGGGAGAGCAGAGTTTCTCTGTAAACGGCAGCGGTTCACAGACAGTCACCATCAAGGTAAAGCTTGCCGGCTGCATCGTGAAATTCAGCTTCACCGAAGCATTCACCAACTATTTCAGCGACTACAGCTTCACCGTCACCACTGGCGGCGGAACCGAGATTTCCGTTCCGAAGAGCGAGACCCGCGCCATCTTCATGGATGCGTACACATTCAGGCTCAGCGGTACACTTACCAGCCAGAGCGGAGCCACCCAGACTTTCGCAGAGAAGGAGTTCAAGAACCTTGAGCCGGCAACCTGCTACACGGTCAAGTTCGACGCCTCCAATGTAGGTTCAAATTCCATAACCATCTCCTTTGACGAGACCACCATCGACACGGACCTCGTAGAAGTGGATTTAAATGACTGATATTATGAAACTTAGGAAAATATTCACATTGTCACTTGCCGCACTCGCCCTTGCAGGCTGCGCCGATGATAAATTCGCTTTCGACAAGAACGGAGAGGGAAAAGGAACACTCTCATTTGCAGGTCTCAGCATTGACTACTCCGAGGAGATGGTCACAAGGGCCGAGGCTGCGGACGGAACCTATATGCTCTATGTCTATGACTCAGGCGAGTCCCTCGTATGGTCAGGTCAATATTCCACCATCCTGGAGGGTACCGGAAGCATTTCCCTGCTCGCCGGAGACTACAGAATCAACGTCCGTTCCACATCTGCGGCTGTACCTGACGCCAAGTTCTCATCTCCTGTCTATGGGGCATCGCAGACCTTCACAATCACGGCCGGAGAGACCACGACACTGGGGACAATCACCTGCACCCTTCTCCAGTGCGCCGTCTCGGTGGAGTACAATGACGACTTCCTCTCATTGGTGACGGGCGACGGAAATACCAGCGTGGAAGTAACAGCGGGCTCCCCTCTCGACTATGTGCTCAGCTACAATTCGGGCACTCCGAAATACGAGAGGCGCATCGGCTACTTCGCTGTAAACGGAAACAATACGACAATGGTTGTCACCTTCAAGGGAAGCATTGAGAACAAGACCCAGAAGATGACCACCACGATTACCAATCTCAAGCCTCGCGACTACCACATCGTCAAGTTCATGAAGAAGGTTGACGCCACAGGCTCCGTGACAATCGGCATTGAAATAGACGGTCTCGTGGCAGATGCCACACTCGACAATGACATCGAGGCTTCCGAGCAGGGTGACGGCAATGACCCGGAGGCTCCTGCCGGAGACGGCGGAATCCGTCTCGTATCTACCTGCGACTATGATATCACACAGCCGATTACAGTACCTGCATCAGGCAATCCTTTCGACCTTACTCTCCAGGCCGTAGTTCCTAACGGAGTTCTCCGCTTCACAGTGGACATCGCTTCCACCAACGAGGACTTCATCAACTCCGTCAACACCGTGGGAGGAACCAACCTTGACCTCATCAATCCTTCCGAGGAAGCAATGGGCGTATTCGACATCGTGCCATTCCCTCACGGAGCGGAGCTCGCAGGACAGACATTAGTGGACTTCGACCTCTCTGGCGCCCAGACCGCAATTCTCGGCTTCCCTGGCAGCCACACATTCAGGATGAATGTTGTGGACACGAAGGGTTGCAGGAACAGCATTGACGTAATATTCATTGTCGAATAAGAAGAGGAGGGAAGAAAATGAAAAAGACATTTGCACTTATCACAATAGCTGCGGCGGCCCTCTTGTCCTGCCAGAAGCAGCAGACCACACCTGAAGGGGAAGGTGCCCTCATACTCTCGGTCAGCACTGGTGAGACCAGGGCGGCAATGACATCTGACGAACTTCTCGCCAATGCAGACATCCGCATATACAAGGATGACTTCTCCGGAATGGTACGCCACTACAAGTATTCCGAGCTTCCGCAGAGAATCTATCTGCCGTCAGGAGGATACAGAATCGACGTGGTTGCCGGTGAGGCTGCGAAGGAGACCCCTTCATACGCATCCTGGGAGCAGAAAAGTTACAAGGGAAGCAAGGCAGTCACCATCACAGCCGGAGGCTCCGAGAACATCACGGTGGTGGCCGCAATGAACAGCATCGTATCGAACATTTCATTTGACAGCACGATAGACAGCTATTTCCAGGCAGGTTATTCCTGTTCTGTAAGTCTCTCCACAGTGGAGGGGGCAAGTCTCTCGTACAGCAAGTCCCAGAGCGGAACGGACGGATATTTCATCGCATCCGGATTCGAGCCATCCCTCGACTGGACATTCAGCGGAACCCTCACAAGCGGCGAGTCCTTCACCAAGAGCGGACGGATTCAGAACGTAGAGGGAGGAAAGCGCTACAAACTCCTCCTCAAATACGTGGAAAAGAACGGCCTCCTCGATGTTGAAATTCTCGTGGACGACACCCTCAATGAGGTTTACGACGACATTATCTTCGTTCCGGTATCAACAGGGCTCGCATCTACCGGAAAATATGAGGTCTGGGGAACCAAGTTCACCGCATACGCCGACGTGGACGAGAATGAATATGACCGGACCAAGGTTTACTTCGAGTACAGGGTTGCTGGAAGCGATGGCGCGTGGAGCCGCTCGGTGGCTGCCACAAGGATCAGCGAAGGCTCATACTCTGCCCTGATCAACGGCCTGGCCGGAGAGACTGAATACGAGTACCGCCTCGTAGTGACCAAAGCCGCTGACGGAAGCGAGGAAATCGTGGATGGCACCAAGACTGTCACCACTGAGGCAACCCCTCAGGTACCGAACAGCAGTTTCGAGACTGTCAGTCACGCCGAGAGCAGCAACTACTACTCATTCTATGACCCTGCCTCATCCGACCCTGCTCTCCAGAGCAAGTGGTGGTGCAGCGGAAACAAGGGCTCTACAACAGTAGGTTCTTCCTACCAGATTACATACCCTGACACCGGAGACAAGCAGGACGGAAACCAGTCAGTATGTCTGGAGTCAAGATATGTAATTGTAAAGTTCGCTGCAGGAAACCTGTTCTGCGGGCGGTTCGGAGCCACAATCGGAACAAGCGGCGGTACTGTCTATTTCGGACGTCCATTCACAGCCCGCCCTACCGCAATGCGTTTCTGGGCCAAGTATTCATCCGGAAAGATAAACCGTGTCGGCAACGGCCCTGCGGGAGTCCAGTCAGGTGACTATGACAAGGCCTCCCTGCGAATCGCCCTCGGCACCTGGGATTACAAGAAGTATGGCGGCGATGCAAACAGCCCTATTCTCGTGAACACCACGGACGAAAGCACATTCATGGATTACGCCACGGACGAGTCAACCATAGCCTTCGGAGAGAGGATTCTGACAGCCGATGCGGATAACAGCACCAACGTATGGCAGCAGATTACCATTCCTCTGGACTACAAGACCACAACCGAATATCCTACACATATCATGATTGCCTTTGCGGCAAGCATGTACGGTGACTACTTCACAGGTTGTGACTCCAGCAAGCTGTGGCTTGACAAGATAGAACTTCTCTACGAATAAGTTTATGCGCGGAAATACTCTACTAAAAGCGGTGCTCAGTATCATAACGCTGACCCTTGCCCTTGGGGCAGGGGCTCAGCGTTATGACAGAGGCTATAACCTGTCAAATTCAGGCAGCTTCGTGAAAAAGGGCACCTGGATGGCCGGAGGGACAGCCAGCTATTCATTCCACGACAACGAGGACTACAACCTCCTTATCATCGAGGACATCAACTCCACGGGTTATGGAGTCAATGTCAGTCCCGCATTCTGCTATATGGTAAGGAACAATATGGGAATCGGCATGAGGGTGGAGTACGGCCGCAACATGCTCAAGCTCGACGACGCTCACGTCGATATCGAGGACGTTTCGATGGATGTGAAGGACTATCACTGGATCAAGCAGATGGTAAATGCCAAATTCATCCTCAGGAACTACATTCCACTCGGTGATTCGAAGCGCTTCGCAATGTTCACGGAGTCCCAGCTCTCGTTCGGTTACGGACAGGCGAAGGTGGTAAACGGCAACCTGGAGTATCCGAAGGGAGCATACGACAACATTACCAACCTCAGCGTGAACCTCTGTCCCGGACTCATGGCTTTTGCAGACGAGCATTTCGCCATCGAACTGAGTGTCAAGATGCTCGGCCTGAGCATAAGCCACGTCGAGCAGACCAAGAATCAGGTTTACTACGGCAGCCGCAACTCCACATCGATCAATTTCAAGATCAACGTGCTCACAGTAGGTGTCGGAATATATTATTATCTTTAGCCTATGAGGAAGATTATAGCAATATTCATCGCACTTCTCCCGCTCGTGACAGATATGTCGGCAAGGGACCGCAACAGGGAACCGCGGGTAATGGGAGTACCTATGAGCGTCAAGGATACAAGTTCCAACGGCAGGAGACTGGCCCAGAGGCTGTTCATCAGCAAGGGAGAAGTCGGCCTTGGAATATCCTTCTCCTATCTTGACATTGACAGCAATGACAGCGACTACCTCATGCTGCTTCAGAACTGCAACGCCTACGCGAAGACTTTCAGCGTGATACCGACTGTCTCCTACGCCATAAAGGACAACAAAATCATCGGAATGCGTTTCAAGTATTCCACCTCATCGGGCAATATCTCCGAAGCTGACCTGAGCCTTTTGAGCGAGGATCTGACATTGAATGTAAGCAAGATCAGGGCAAACGGAGACACCTACCAGACGGCAGTCTTCTACAGGGCCTACCTCGGGCTCGACAGCCACGGGCGCTTCGGGCTTTTCAATGACGTCCAGCTTGCCTATACCCACGGCAGGACAACATTCTCCTACGGGGATACGGGTCTCAATGCCTACAACCTCTCGGACAAGGTCAACCTGAGCCTGCATCCGGGCCTTGAAGTATTCGCAATGAACAATATAAGCCTCAGTGTCAGCCTCGGCTTCGGAGGCCTGAGATACACAAACATCAGATGTATGGAAGATGGCCATATCACCGGCAGGAGAATAGCAGGAAACGCCCGTTTCTACATGGATGTCACTGACATACGCATAGGTCTCACAATCCACATCTAAAGTATGAGAAAATTCATTTCAATCCTGTCAGCAGCTGCGGTCATTGTATCCTGCATCCACAATGACCTGCCCTACCCTGTCATTGAGGCGTCAATCACATCATTGGAGGTGGAGGGAGCAAGTTCAGTGGAAATCAACAGTCTTAGGCAGATTATCACCATAACGCTCGAGGAGACCACGGACATCAGGAATGTACAGGTCAAGAACATTGGGTTCAACACCCCTGAGGTGAAGCCTTCCTGGAACATCTGCGGCTTCCGCGACCTCAGCAAACCGCTGAAGCTCACGCTCACCACATACGGTGACTATGAATGGACAATAGAGGCGAAGCAGCCAATAGAACGCTGGTTTTCAATGTCTTATCAGGTCGGGGAAAGCGCAGTTGACTATGAGAACAAAAGAGTTGTGGTCAAAGTCGCCGCTACGGCCGATGTGGCAAATCTTTCCATAACAAGCTGCAAGCTCGGGCCAAAGGACATAACCACCTATACTCCGGACCCTTCCACCATCAGGGATTTCAGCGAGGAACAGACAATACAGGTCGCCTACCATAGCGTCAGGGAGGAGTGGAAGATTTTTGTGGAGAGAAGTTCGACAACTGTCAGATTCCTGAAACTCGACCCTTGGACCAGAATCGCCTGGCTTACCGCCGAGGGAATTGCCGGCAATGACAATGGATTCAGGCTGAGGGAGTCAGGCACGGAGGAATGGCAGGCAATCAGTCCAAGCTCCGAGACCGGAGGCAAGTTCACCGCAAGTGCGGACGGGCTGAAGCCTGAGACAACCTACGAATGCAAGGCGTTCAGCGGAAACGAGGAAACCGAGATTCAGACATTCACGACAGAGGATGAAAGACAGTTGCCTAACGCAGGCTTCGAGACCTGGTCCAATGCTGAATCCGACAAATACTACTCGTTCTTCGATCCTGCATCTCCGGATCCTGAGCTGCAGACCAAGTGGTGGGGCAGCGGAAACAAGGGCTCGACTACAGTGGGTGCCAGCCATACCATTACAATGCCTTGCACCGATGATGCAGTGGAGGGAAAGAGTTCCCTGCTCATGGCATCAGACTATGTGGTCATCAAATTCGCGGCAGGAAACGTATTCTCCGGGGAATACTACAAGACCATTGGAACCAGCGGCGGTGTCATCCGCATGGGAAGGCCGTTCACACACAGGCCTCAGAAACTCACGGCCTGGATCAGGTACAGGGCAGGAGTCATCACCGACAAGACATTCGGGGACAAGCCTGACAATGACCCTGTGAAGGTCGGAGACCGCGACAGAGGAAGCATCTGGGTGGCTCTCGGTGACTGGGACTACCACAAATACGGCGGCTCGGAGGAATCCCCTGTGGAGCTCAACACTACCGACAAGAGCACGTTCTTCGACCCTAAGGGCGAGAATGTCATAGCATACGGCAATTTCGTGGCTGACAGGGACTATGACCAGTGGACGAAGGTGGAAGTGCCTCTTGAGTACGTGACAACGTCCAAGAAGCCTACCCATATCATTGTATCCTGCGCATCGAGTATGCTGGGTGACTATTTCACCGGCAGTGCAGACTCAAGGATGTGGATAGACGATATCCGGCTGGAATATTGACGCAGAAAGGGTGGCTCACGGGCCACCCTTTTCAGTGATATGCGGCTCAGGCCGCAAATGCTATCCTATCTCGGCTCCGTTGAGCAGAACCTCCGCAGGAGTGATGAACCTCATCTTCCCGTCCCCCTGACGTGCCATGAGAATCATTCCCTTGGACTCGATACCGCGGATCTTCCTTGGAGCAAGATTGGCGAGAATGCATATCTGCTTCCCGACCATATCCTCCGGTGAATAGAACTCGGCGATACCGGAGACAATGGTACGCTTGTCAATGCCGGTATCGATGGTAAGCTTCAGCAGCTTGTCAGTCTTGGGCACACGCTCAGCCTCAAGCACGGTGGCCGTGCGGATATCCATCTTCTCGAAATCCTCGAAAGTGCATTCAGCCTTCTGAGGGGCCACTACCTTGGCAGCCTCAGCCTTTGCGGCAGCCTCACGCTCTGCCCTGATGGCATCAAGGCGGGCGAGCTGGGCATTGATTGCCTCATCCTCAATCTTGGCGAAGAGGAGCTCCGGCTGGTTCAGCTGGTGGCCGGCAGGGAGAAGGTCAGTATCTCCGAGACGTGACCAGTCAAGGCAGACTCCGCAGGAAGGGAGGCAATCTGCTGAAGAGACAGTATGGAGAGCGGCCCCTTCGCCAGGCCTGTAAGTATTGACAGTCTCCTGCTCACCCTTACGGTGGTCAACTCCAGCATTGATGCCGACTCCCAGCATATTGCGGAGCTTCTCCGCAGCGAACGGGGTAAACGGCTCGAACGCGATGGCCAGATCGGCGCAGATCTGGAGGCAGACATTGAGAATGGTGCCGGTATGCTCCAGATCAGTCTTTGCCACCTTCCAAGGCTCGGTATCGGAAATGTACTTGTTGCCGACACGGGCAATCGACATCGCATCCTTCAGGGCCTCGCGGAAATGATAGCCCTCGATGTTCCTTTCAAGGGAAGCCCTCAGCGCAGGAATCTCCGCCAGAGTCTCCCTGTCAATGTCGAGGAGATTGCCGCAGGCCGGAACCTTGCCACCGAAATATTTGTGGGTCAGGACAACAGCCCTGTTCACGAAGTTGCCGAAAATGGCCACGAGCTCGCTGTTGTTGCGCGCCTGGAAATCCTTCCAGCTGAAATCATTGTCCTTGGTCTCGGGAGCATTGGCAGTGAGGACATACCTCATCACATCCTGCTTGCCCGGGAACTCTGTGAGGAATTCGTGAGCCCATACAGCCCAGTTGCGGGAAGTGGAAATCTTGTCTCCCTCGAGATTAAGGAACTCATTGGCAGGGACATTGTCCGGGAGGATATAGCCGTCGCCATAGGCCTTCAGCATTGAAGGGAAGACGATGCAATGGAACACGATATTGTCCTTTCCGATGAAGTGGACGAGCTTCGTGTCCCCGCTCTTCCACCATTTGTCCCAGCTCTCCGGGAGCAGCTCCTGGGTATTGGAAATATAGCCAATCGGCGCATCGAACCACACGTAGAGAACCTTGCCCTCGGCACCTTCCACAGGTACAGGGACGCCCCAGTCCAGGTCGCGGGATACGGCGCGCGGCTGAAGACCGCCGTCAATCCAGCTCTTGCACTGGCCATAGACATTGCTCCTCCACTCCTTGTGATCCTCCAGAATCCACACGCTCAGCCATTTCTCATACTGATCCAGCGGGAGATACCAGTGGGAAGTCTTTTTCTTCACAGGCTCCGCTCCGCTGAGCTTGGACTTCGGATTGATGAGTTCTTCCGGGCTGAGGGTGCTGCCGCATTTCTCGCACTGGTCGCCATAGGCTCCCTCAGCTCCGCATTTAGGGCAGGTTCCGACTATGTACCTGTCAGCGAGGAAAGTCTTCGCCTCCGGGTCGTAGTACTGCTCTGACTCCCTGGTGATGAACTTGCCCTCGTCATATAGCTTGCGGAAGAACTCCGAGGCATTCTTCTCGTGAACCTTCGAACTGGTACGTCCGTAAATGTCGAAATTGATACCGAGGCCCGAGAAAGAGTCCTTGATAATCTTGTGATACTTGTCCACAATATCCTGCGGAGTACAGCCCTGCTGACGGGCCTTGATCGTAATCGGCACACCGTGCTCGTCGCTGCCGCATACATAGAGCACATCCTCTCCCCTCATCCTGAGATATCTGACGTAGATATCAGCAGGCACATAGACACCGGCGAGATGGCCGATGTGGACAGGGCCGTTGGCATAAGGCAACGCGCTGGTCACAAGTGTTCTTTTGAATTTCTTATCCATATTCCACTACTGTCCCGTTTAAACTAATTAATACTGAATAAGTTAGGATATTCGTCAGTTGAAACGGAATTTTGATTTTTGTTAAACAATTGATTTATAGGCACTTTCTCAAATAACACAAAGCCTAACGTTTGAGAAATTGTATACAATGATTGCTCTAGCCCTA
>JALFFZ010000082.1 GCA_022777585.1 Bacteroidales bacterium
ACTCCTGCGCATATATATGGGATAGCTAGCGTGTGAGTCTTTCCGACAACCGTCTTCCCGTCCACACTATACACGCCACAGGCCTCGTCAAGCTCCTCCTTGAGATACTTCTTCTTCGTGGTCATGAAAGTCACCACCGAACTCCAGAGCGGGACAAACCCGAAACGCAGCTTCTCGATCTGCTCCTGGGTGAATCCCCTCTCCTTCTTCAGATACGAGCGGGTCTTCTGGGCCTTCTCGGTCGAACTGTTCGCCAGACACCAGCAGAAGTACTCCATCAAGTCCTCCAGTAGAGTTGCCTTGCGTGCTTTTCTGCGCTCAGCAATCTTCACCTTCGGGGAGTCTGGCATAGGCATGTCGAGGTGATACCTCTCAGAAAGCCAGCTGTAGAGCTGATAGACATTATCGAAACCCTTCTCCTTCATCAGGATGTCCGCCACGCTGACCGGGTTGTTCCAGTCCCCCTGTTCGCGCATCTTCATGTCCATGGCACTCACGACGGTCTTCATCGGATTGGGCTTCTTCGGCTTGGACAGGTCCATCTTCACGGGACTGACCCAGCGGTCCTGGGGCGTTCCCTGATTCATCCGTCTGAACCCCCATGCTGGAAGGAGTTCACACAGATGCTCGAAGATGAACGGATCGGCCACCCTGCGCTCCCAGCTCTTCAGTATGTCCAAGTATTCTTTCATAGACTAAAGATTTGCAAGAAAAGAATCGAATAAGCTATAAGTGTCTGATAAATCCGTCCTTTAGCTATGTACAAAAATAGACAAATAAACACAGACCTCAAAACAGTTTCAAATAATCATTCAATCTGTCTATCAACCTTCATAAAAAGTTTTGATTCAAATCCATTGTCTGGGGTATTAACACAATAATCAAAAGTGACTATCATTCCGTTTTGATCTAGCGTCATAATCATTACATCATCGGAAGACGTTTTACCTTCTGCATAAAAATGTACAGCAACAACATCAGTACCATCAACATTTCCAGAGAAAATGATATCCCCCATTTTTCCGATGAGTGTTGCAATAACATATTCCCTTTGACCTTCTCTAAATAAGGGATAGTTATAAATGGACATTTGCAGCCATCTATTGTCTGTTATGGCTACAATGCTTTTAGAATAAAAAAATACCCCAGCTTTTTTTGACGTTGTACCATAATAAACTACTGTATCTGCATATGACAGGAATGGGCAAATAAGGAATAATAAGCCAATACAGACTGTTTTCAAATGTAATTTACTCATAACTTAGACTTGAATACTCACATTCTATTTCCTTGTCATCTCTATTGCGGCCAGAATTCCGCCCAGATTGGGATCAATTGTCGTGATGCCCTTCATGTGGGAGATGATTGTATTGATGACATTCATATCCATCTGCCCACCGATATCACGATTGAAGCTGTTGACCATAAAACGATACGCTTCGTCCCTTTCCCAGGAATAGAGTTCTCCCCTCTTTTCCATCAAGTTGATAGCCGAAGCGGCTAGTTCTGCAAAGTCGACAACGCCAAAGTTTTTGTAAGATAATCTGCCGAACGCTATGATTCCATAATAGAACTCATTCAGTCTTTCTGTTGTTTTCGAATCCATAAACTTGTGGTATTAATGATTATAATCTATTCAGAACCTCTTGGGTTTGAAATAATGTCGATTGTTCGTCAAAGGTGCTCCGAAATTTATCTTTCAGGGAAAAAGATGTGCCACATTGAACTTATAAAGTCTGCGTCGTCCCAATCTGCCGTATGATCTTCCCCCTTAAAGATACAAACGGGGATAGTAATAAACAACCATAGAAGCCTTACCGGAATGACTAGACAGCATGCCGCAATGGCTAAGACAAACTTGATTACATACCAGGCAAGAAAGAAAGGCAAGAAAAGAATGAATGCGCATCCATCATTTCTGTTGCTATAGTATCCCATACTCAGTCCTACTCAACTTATTTATCCTTACGCCTTTCCTCTAGTGCAACTGCAAGTGCATAAATGAGTCCACCAAGGGCTCCGCCGATTAAAGTAACAAGTAATGATTCCATAGTGTCAATTGTTTTTATTGATTGCTGTATCAACTGCCTCGATAAAAGCCACAGCCATATCAGTGCTTAATAATAAGTTTGTTGTTGATATTGTCAATGGTAATGGTACCGAACTTCTCCAGGACGCTCTGTCCAAGCAGCAGCGGAGCTTTCTGGTTCTTGACCACAGAAGCGTCCACATTGTGCAGGACGGCATCTCCCACCTTCACTTCTTTGAGCGTTATTACCGTTCCCTCGTGAATATCCCCGCTTGCTGTCATATAGTGATTCTTTCCTTTGATGTCCTTTAAGGAAAGCTGACCGTTCTTTAGCATGAAGTTGGCCTCCACGCTGGAGATGGTAACATCGCTGGCCCCGGTATCGAAAATCATTTTCAGCGAAAGCCCGTTCACCGTGCAGGGAATCTCGAAGGTCCCTCCCGGATGACGGCTGATGGCCACCTCGGTAATCGACGTCTCTCTTTCCTCAACGACCTTATCCTTCAGAGCATTAATCCTTTCTTCAAGTTTTGCCGAGTATTTTTCAATGAGAGCCTTGAAGTCATCTCTGTCGCGTATCGGATCCATATCATCGTCATTCTCGATGTGCGCAAAGGAGCAGTATCCCCGCTTCAGGGCAAGCTCGAGCGCAACAACTGACTCATCAAGCTTTCCCATTCTCGCATAAAGGCAAGCCTTGTCGTAGTAGCTTCCGCAATCCAGAGGATTGTCATCAATCATTTTCTGCATCCAGGCTTCAGCCTCATCGTCGCGTCCCAGAAAATGAAGGGCATACATTGCACAGGAATTTCCGTTGGCAATAGTGTCGAGTTGAAGAACCCTCTCAAAATCAGCCTTGGCAGCCTCCGTGTTTCCCTGCTTGCGCAGAAGCGATCCGCGCATCAGGTATATGTATGGATAGGATTTGTCCAAATCGATTCCGAGATTGTAATCTTCCATGGCTTTCTCCTCAGCACCCGAAAGCTCGTAGCTCCAGCCACGAGCATAATATCCCCAGGCATTCATAGGCTCCAGTTCAATTGCTTCTGAATAGGCCGCGATTGCTTCTTTGTACATCGCAGCATCTCTGCAGATGTTTCCCTTGGTGCAGTAAGCCATATGGTCATCGTCCCCGCCGAAAGCCTGCTCAATGTCCGCTAGGGCAAATTCCGTCAGACCAAGTTCCGAATAATTCTCAGCCCTGTGGATATTGATGTAAGTATTTTTTCCGAATTCAGCCTCAAGGGCGTCATATTCCTTGACAGCCAGCTCGTATTCACAAGATTCCCCATATATCGAGATCAGGAGCACTCGCCATTGAGCAGGGTTCTCGCTTTTCTTCACCTTCTCCCGAGCCTTTGCGACTGCATAGCTCTTGTGTTTCAAGGCCACCTTGATGAGGAATTCCATATCCGCATCGTCATCCTTCTCAAACCAGGTGAATCCGTTATCTATCGCATTGTCAGTCTCCCCGAGTTTGTCGTAAGCATAGCTCATGAATCGATATATCTCAGAGTAATCGGCATCGAGTTTCTGGCATTTCTTGAGAAGAGGAAACATCTCAGAGTAATTTTCCCTCTCGAACATATTCCTGGCAATACCCACCATTGCGGCCTGGTCCGTTTCATCCTCCCTGAGCATCTGTCGGTATATGGCATCAGCTTCATCATACTTCTTCAGCATAAACAAGGCCTGCGCGTAGTCGAAAGAGATATTCTGCAGATTGTCCTTGTTGTCTTTCCGGGCCATACTCAATGCAGTTCTGTATGAATCAGCAGCTTTCTCATACTCATCAATATCCATATATATGGTTGCCTTCCACCAATGAAGCGAGGAAATTTTTATGTCATTCTTTCTGTCATTGATCCTGATGGCTGCGTTCAGGTCTGAAAGCGCATTGGCGAATTCCTTTTTGTTGCGGAAAATTTTGACACGCAGAAGATACGCCTCCACATTCTTTGGAGTATCCATAATCTGTTCGCCCAACAGTTCCAGGGCCTGGTCCAAATCATGATCATTCTCCAGGACTTCATAGGCCTTCTGAAGCTTATAGGTATTGTCAGTCTTTTTCTGTGCGTATCCGACTGTCGAACACAGTGAAAACAGCGCAGCTGCGATGATTATAAACTTTTTCATACTCGTGAGATTTTGAGTTTTATATCCTGTTGTTTACAGATATATAGCAAAAGTCCAAAAAGGTAAACATAGAAAAATCTGATCCGGTAGTTGAGTCCTACGAATTTAGACAAGACAATCCTTCCGGCAAAAAAAGAAAGATCTGAAAACAATCCGATTTCTTTCTTCAGTTACATTCCCTGGCAATTGACATATAGAAGGTGTAAACATTGACTATATGACACAATACACTTTCAAAGCCGACGCTTTCGCAGAGGCCTCGGCACTGCTCAGTAATTACTATGGAATAGAATTGCTCCCGTCGATATCCCGGAAAGATGACACGATTGTGCTTGAAACTTCGCTCGATATTGATGGTATACGCAAAATCTTCGAAGACTTACCGGGTGTTTCCAAGAACGACTCGACCGTCCTCGATGCTCTCATCCTTCTTTCATCATATATAAAAAGCAATGCTCCTTTGTTGGACGAAGAGTCTTTTGCCAAAGCCACGAAAGCTTACATACGTCAGGACGTCCTGCGTCTTTATCTCTTTTGTGAAGAGAACAAATGCTCTTACGAAGGAATAACAATACGCGGCAAAAAAGGGTCAATCCGGCTTCATAACAGTCTGAACTGGCTATGGAAAGACCTTGCAGGGCCTTATCTGGAGAAGAATTTCCCCGACATTCTGAATGCTGAAGATGCCAGAAAGGAACTCCTGACCGGCAAGCGTCGTCGTGGCCGCCGTCCCAACGATCCAAGAGTCCCGGTGCTGCTCTGGGGGACATACCGTATGCTGTCCGATCTTCACGGCTTCCATAGCCCGATGCCCAACTCGCTCTGCAATTTCATCATACAACTCCTCCAGATTCAGGATGTATTCCCCAATGAAACAGAAATCGACACGCTTTGGATACGTGCCGAACTCCGTTACATCAATTCCCGTCCCGTCAAGCCAAGATTCCCGATAAAGTGATAGCTCAGTCGAGCATTATGAAAGGGGCCCAATAGACAGGATCGTTGAAGTCCTCGCTGCGCATCAGGTCCATTCGGGCAAGGTCAAGAGATTCGTGCTTGGTCTTTCCATCAAATAGATAGGTATAGAAACGCTTCATGAACTCTGATGTCGCTTTGTCGTTCACACTCCAGAGTGTCATCAGCAGAGTATGTGCCCCTGCTTCCTTGAAAGCCGTCTGGAGGCCGAGAATTCCGTCCTGCGAAACTTCTCCAAGAGCTGTATTGCAGGCCCCGAGGACAACCATCGCGCAGTGGCTCATGTCCAGCCTTGCAATTTCAGCGGCATACAGAAGTCCGTCGTTCAGATTATACGGCATAGCTTCGCCGCGAAGAGTCCTTGAGGCACCGGAAAACAGCAGGCCTGTGCTCCGCATATATTTGTCATAGTGCTCTTCGGGCGTGTCGTTTTGGGAATACCCCGCAGGCATATTGAACGTATGCGTGGAAATGTGCATGATGTATTCGTGGTCCCGCCGCGTATCCTGACGGAAAAGTTCCTCAAGAGCCTTTTCGCCCGTATGCGGGCTACTGAAATGCCTTTCCAGCGAATAGATGAACTTAATTTCGCCCTTGCTGTTCTTCAGATTGCGGAATCCCGCTCTCGTTCCGTCTTCGGACTCGCCGAAATCCATCTCTTCGCAATTCCCACCCCTGACGTCCTCATACAGATGCTGAAAATCCCTTGTATGCAGCGTCCAAGCATATTCTTTCATCTTCTCCGGATCGGCATCATAATCCATTCCGCCATATAGGAGGACCACACTATAGAAATGATTCTTCGGGTCAACCGGGAATGCCCGGATGTCGTCCAGGCGGAAGAAATGATACTTCTCGAAAAGCCGCCTGCCATCATTGTCTACAAGGGCATCCACGTTGCAGTACCACAGCATCATTGTCGCCGAATAATAGACATTGTCTCCGGGCTTCAGATATTGTTCGACAGGTTCGAACAGGAGTTTGTATGCCTTCTTTGCCTTGGCCTCGGCGTACAGGGTATGGTTGACAGGCATCCCATACAAGTCATCATCGGTGCATAGCCGGACCGTTTTCTTCTCAATCCATCCCAGCCTGTTCACGACGGCACTGTACTGCCCATTGTCATAGCGGTACTCAACCGTTGCCTCACCCCTGCGTAGCTGGGCGCAGCAAAGTACCGGGACAAGCAGCCAAATGCTGACAAGTATGAACCTGATGGCCCTCATCACAGTTCTTCCAGGAGTTTCTGTGCCTCGGCTTTATACGCACCGCCCTCTTCCACGATGGCCTTGAGGGCCTTTATGGCTTTGAAATACTTGCCCTCACGCATCAAGCAAACAGCATCCAGCAGGTCTAGCTCCTGCTTGTCAGACTCCAGCTGCAGCAGGTAGTCGGGATCGGAAGACGCAGGTTCTGCGATTTCGTTGTCAATCCTCACTCGGGCAATATCAATCTGCCTTACCGCTTCGTCAATCTTTCTCTCCTGCATCAGGGCAGTAATCTCCGAGCCGCCCATCTGACCGAAGGTCGGGTCGAAGGCATAGCCGGCTGTACGGGCGTCGTGGCCAAGTTTGAAATCGACGCCAATGACAATGGCGAATGACGCTGCCATGCCAAAGGCCCACGAACGGACATAGCGTCGGCGACGCTTCTTCTCACGTCGGTCCAGTTCCTTCATGTGCTCGACGGCCCATTTCTCACGTATGGCGCACTCGAGCATCCGGTCAAGATTGTCTATCTCATTGCTCATAACCAGCAGCTTTGAATCGTTGTTTAACTTTATCACGAAGCTTTTTCATACAACGGGAACGCTGGGTCTTCACAGAATCAGCGTTGGCATAGTTCATAATATCCGCCACTTCCTTATTGCTCTTCTTCATATATATAACCAGTTTCAGCAACTGGTCGCATGGCTGCGGCATATCCCGCACGGTGGTGCGGATGATGAACAATTTGTCATCCATTTCCATATCGTACGACTCCTCCGGGTCACGTGCCATGCTCTTGTTGTTTTGCTTCCGCGAAGAATCGAGGTCGCCGTAGGTCATGATGTAGTCCGTATCCACGATAAGGGGTACCTGGCGCTTGCGCAGCTTGTTGAAAAGGATATACTTTCCGGTGTTGTTCAAATAGGCCTTCAGCTGTGAATTCTGTATGGAATCCCGCTTCAGTCGTCCCGATTCCACATTGTTCAGAAGGATGGCGCAGGCGTCGTGATACAGCGTCTCTGCCTCTTCGCGGCCAAGCCCCTGCAACTTACGGAACAACGCGATGAACTGGCCCTTGAACGTGGAGTATATCACGTCAAAGACCTGCCGGTCGCCGGCAATAAGCCTGTTTATGTAGTTGTCAATCATCTTGGAACATTGCTTTTCTTTTACTCCTTTCCGGGGCAACATATTGCAGGGTCTGCACCTTGCCTTCCGGCATAGGTATCTGCTTGTACTCTTCAGAGATGGCCTTCACCAATTCATCGGCAGAGATGCCCTCCCGGAAACACCGGCTCATAGCATAAGACAGTCTTCCGTACATTTCCCCGTCAACCTTCACCTCATAATTGGTCTGAAAGGACTTGCAGGCGCTGATGCTCACCCATGACACCTGACGGACCTCCGGCTTGGCAGTACGCCCCTTCAATGGCTGTTCGAACGCATCGAATGTCCCTCTGTGCGGTGGCATCATATCCGGAGTCTCGTCCATCTCCAGCCCGCCGCTATGGCATGCGTCGTTTACAACGAGCAGGCATCCCTTCGCTCCGACAGCCTTCTGAATCCTGCTGAAATACCCGTTCAGCACATCATCCGTAAGGTGCTTTTCGCCCCTGTAACCATTCCAGCCGTAAGACACACATGCATCGTACGGGACCAGCGCCTCGTCATACCTGTCTTTCGGGTCGACGAGGGCCTCGTCTCCGTCCTGGTCGGTGATCTGCTGACCGTGGCAGCTGAAATGGACATATACCTGGTCGCCGGGACCTGTCTCATCCGCAAGCTTATCCAAAGCAGAGATTATTGCACCGTATGTTGCGCCTGCCTCCTCGAGGCAAATCACATCCTTAGCACGGAATCCATTGTCCGCAAGCATCCTGAGGACGATTCGCTTGTCATTCTGCGCAGCAATCCTGTTCCAGCCTGACTCTGACGGGTAATCGCCGACAAACACCAGCAGAGCCCTGCGCGTGCCGCAAATAGCATTGCAGCACATAAGCAGCGTGAACAATATGAGGACCATTCTTTTCATTTGGCATCCCTCCACGAAAAGTCCTTACCGGACTCGTCCTCTGCAATGCGGCCAGCCGCTCTGTCGTAGTACTTGATATTTATGATGTACTCGTGTCCGAGAGAATTCTGACAGACGCTGAAATAAGCATTCCCGTATGAGTCATTGGCAGTCGCCTGCTGCTGGCTTTCGTAGAAGCGCAGCATAAGGCTCTCTACCGGATAGCACATATACCTTGTCACATGCTTCTTCCCTCCAGGCATATCTATCATGCTGATATTCATTCCGCCGCTCTCAGTCTCGCACACCGGCACCCTCGCTATCTCGTCCGGGATAAGACGGTTGGCCTCCTCCATAGCCTCAGCTTCGTCAATAAACTCACGCAGGTTGACCTCAACAGAGAAAACCGTATTGGTCTTGTGGGATGCCCTCACTAACACTGCGGCTGCATTGCCATCAACCTTGCCGACAAAGAAACCCTCCTTGCACACGCCATAGAAACAGTCATCTTCAGTTTTCCTCTCAAGATGAGTTGTGAATCCTTTGGCCTTGAGTTGTCTGATGAAGGTCTTGTAATCCTGTCCCAGCCGGATACCGTCAAATTCCACCCTGGTCTGCCCCATGCCGAGCATCGGCAGGCAGACCAGAAGCACTGAGATTATGACTCTTATATTCCTCATCTACAGTTCTTTTGCCAATTCCCTTAGTTTGCCGCAAGCCCTCAAAATGGAATTGAACTTGCTATCCGTAATTGCCAGGTACATATGCAGATAGTTCGGATACCCGGCAAGTTTCATAGTGTACTCGCTTTGATAGAAATCCATCTTGCGGATTACATCCGTATCCAATTTCCAACTCTGCCAGACATCATAATAGACATCTTTCCAAAACTCCGTCTTGATATTGCCCGGCATTACTGATTCCACTTCAGCAATCGCCTGGTTCATGTTCATCACCACTTTCTCTGCCCACGGAATCACCTTCTCTTCCCAATCCTCTTTTTCTATGTCAGTCTTCCCCGACTGATACTCCGAGAGCAGAAAATTATGAATATTGCAGTAGTAACCGTATGCTTTCTCCGCATACACATCCGCCCGGCCGAAGGCTGCAAGGATGGTTGCGGAGTCAGATTTAGGCACCAAGATTGTCAGTGCCAAAACCATTTCAGATATGAGTACCCGTAGTAACATTGTTTCAATAACATGTCTTCCACCTCGAAAGATAATCATTATTTGAAAGAAAAAAAACGGGCAATCTGGAACACCGTTGCTTTATGACTGCATTTTTGATTGGTCTGCAGACATTTGGGCCATTTTGGTTGCGATATCTTCAATGTTGGCAGTATGTACATCGTGATGTTTATCCACACAGTCTTCCGGATGTACTATTTCCATAATCTTCCAGTATTCCTCGCGGAGTTTCCTTTCCGCATCGGAGATGAGTGACATGAAGAAGTCGTAATCCTCACGGAGAGCAGCGATGGTATGGGTCGTAGACACGATACAGAAGCCATATCCTGCATTCGGGTTCACATATATCTTGACCATAACAAGATCCTTCATTGTCTGAATTGCTGCCTGCTCGAGTATGTCCCAATGGACACACGCTCCATCCGTTCTGAAGTAAGCCTTGCGGAGCATGAACTGCTGAGGAAGTCGGACACAGTCGATATGGTAAGGTTCACCGTTCACGACAAAGAAAATCATGTTTTCATCCTCAGATATATCAACCTCGCCGGTCGTCTTCATTTTCAGGAATTCAGCAATGTTCTCACGTGTAAGAGGAATCATTGCTTCTCCGCCACTAATCTCCCTGCGGGCGAAATCGCACCTGAGGTCATTGAGTTCCTTGGAGAGGGACTCTGCCTTTGATTCATACTTCTTTGCATCCTTCCTGTCCTGAAAGAACATTACTGCGAAGATTGCAGCCACTGCGGAAAGAACCGCTACGAGGAATGTAATTGCTGTCATAGTATTCCGTGTTTATTTGTTTACATTCATTAAT
>JALFFZ010000084.1 GCA_022777585.1 Bacteroidales bacterium
TCTCTATCTCCACACAGTCCTTATGCACATGACGGAGTATTCCCCTATCATTGGAGTCCATCAGTGTAACCGTACAGCCGGGACATAGGCCGCGTTCTTTTGCCATCCTCTCCCCTTCAAGCAGTTCTTTTGGCTTGTGGATGACAGTTCTACTGCGTTTCTGTGGCTGAGGTGCGACATTCTTACCGGAGGAATCGTTTTCCACCATTTCTTTCTTTAATGCCTTCAAAGCTGAGAAATCATTGAACTTATTCATCATCACATTTTTAAGCCGTCATTGATTCTATCCTCCATCAAAACCTTAGGAGCGGCCTTCCCTGCGAGTATCAAGACCTTCTTGCCGTTTCGGTAGATATGCAGCTGGCGGCTGCGAACTATGGCCGTCAATTCGTTGTCCGCCTGCAGCGCAAGCCATATCTTGTGGTATGGCCCTTCCTCCTCGAAGAGTTTTCTCTTCAGGTGAGAACACATATTTGTGGTGTCAATCTCCATCTTATTCCTCCTTTCCTTTGAACTTCTTCAAAGAGTATAGCTTTCAGCTTCAATCGTGATAATCGCTTTCTTTCCAAAGGGATGTATCCGCTGTCTCGGGGACAAAGTAACGACCAATACGGAAATCAATGTTGGCCTTGTGCGCCTGAACTAGTTGATAACGCCGTGGGATGCGGTATAACTTTCCATCTTTGAGAAGCCTTGCCCCTGTCTGATGGTAGCGGAATGGAATATTTTTGGAAATACATTGATCCCGAAGATTCAGAACCCATTGATAATCACAGACTCTCGCATCTATTCCGGACTCGCCGCCTGTACTGACTTCCTCGATTTCATCATCAAGGTATGGTATCAGATTCAAAGCGCTGAGAAGCGGAGACGCGATTATGGATTTGTGCTTGATTGGCAATGACTTGAAGATAGGAAGCCTGAAATCGGCCATTTGCTGGTTTTCCACTGTGCAGCCAATGAGCACATTGTCATATCCGTCGCCCCAATCCGAAGGCATACATTGCTCGAAGCGGTGTATCCTTTTTGTGAAGAAATAGAAATACAAATCCTTCCTCTCGCGTATCATCTGCCAGCATTCCTTTCTCCACTCATCGGCATCCTCCAATAAAAAGTCTGAGGTAAAACAGGTGAACACTACCTTGCCGCTCGGGATTTTGTAGGACTTGTCCCTCTTCCGCTTCACAGGCAGATTGAACGCTCCTGTTTTTCTGCACAAACTGCTAGCCACAGTGCTGCCGTACATCTCATCCTGCCTATAGACATAACAATACTTGCAGCCCGGGCTTATCTTTGTGCAGCCGTGCCATGGATTCCAGTCCGCATATATATCCCATTTCTCACTCATTGCCACTTCTTCCCTATCAAATCGGCGATTCTTTCCAGATGCTCACGGTCAATGCCGTCAAAAGTGTTAAGTTCCTTGCTGTCAATGTCGATAAGAGCAATTACATTGCCCCCACTCAAAACGGGAACGACAATTTCGCTACGTGACAGACTGCTGCAGGCAATATGTCCCGGGAACTGCTCTACATCAGGAACGACGGTGCTTTCCTTGCGTTTCCACGCTGCCCCGCACACTCCCCTGCCGAACGGAATACGGCTGCAGGCAATCGGACCCTGAAAAGGCCCCAGTACCAGCTCATCACCTTTGACAACATAAAATCCTGTCCACCAGAATCCGAATGTACAATGAAGAAGAGCAGCGATGTTGGACATATTTGCAATGCAGTCATCCTCTCCCTCGACAAGGGCTTCAACCTGCTTATAGACAAGGCTATACTTGTCTCTCTTCGCCTTGGCGGCATCGTCCGCACACTGAATGCCAGAGACTCTTTCAATCAGAAGTTCCATCCCCTTATGGGGGATTCCCTCATCCAGGAATTCGTCCGAGATGACCTTGAAGCCGAGTTTCTCATAAAAGCCGATCGCATAAGTCTGAGCCTCAAGATATATCTTCTCATCAGTAAGGTTTTCCGTGACATGGCTTATGGCCTGCCGCATCATCATTCTCCCTATGCCTGTCCCGCGCTGGGATTCAATCACGGCGACCCTTCCTATCTGAACAACGCCTGCTTCCTTCCCGTATATCCTCAG
This sequence comes from Bacteroidales bacterium, assembly GCA_022777585.1. Classification (GTDB taxonomy): domain Bacteria; phylum Bacteroidota; class Bacteroidia; order Bacteroidales; family UBA932; genus Cryptobacteroides. The sequence goes on from JALFFZ010000084.1 coordinate 2,098, forward strand.
GCATCCGATGATCCGGTCCCCTTTCGAGGCGAAC
>JALFFZ010000109.1 GCA_022777585.1 Bacteroidales bacterium
CACGTTTCAATGCACTCAAGGAATGCCTTCCCAAAAGGTGTGCTATACATAATACGCTTATTACGACATATGGACTCAAATATAATGAGTACAGTGGTGTATTTCAGAATGTTGTAACGATGGATGCCCTATTTGACGATGTAAGAAATTAGTACCGTGTCAAAATAGCCAGGCCATACGGCGGAGCATATCCTGAACCGCACGATGGTGAACATGTTCGAATGCCCTCGCAGCCGTAATGCACACATCGAGAGGAAGAAGAGCAAGTGCGACTATCTGCTTGCCGAATGTCCTACGAATGACCAGGTGAAGGCGATCGAAGCCAAGGTCAATGAGGTCATCGCGGCGGCGATGCCGGTGACCGTGGAGTATATGAGCAGGGAAGAGGCCGCATCAATCGTGGACCTGAGCAAACTGCCGGAAGATGCGTCGGAAACTCTGCGCATCGTCCGTGTGGGCGATTACGATGACTGCGCCTGCATAGGAGCGCACGTGGACAACACCTCGGAGATAGGGGAGTTCCGCATCATCAGCCACGACTTCAATGACGGGGTCTGGCGGGCGAGATGGAAGGTCATTGCGACGCAATAACGGATTACACTGATAAATCAATGTTTGAGACTAAAAATTCGATGCTGACAAGCAGATTTCTGAAAAACAGTTTGTTTTGGCATTAAATCTTTCCGTCTGTGTAAAAGCATACGGGAGAAAAGATGTAAATTTACACCGATAAATCGGGATTTATAGAATGAAGATACTACTGCAATGCCATTGAACAACGGCCATTGTCATTCATCCATTTGCCCGTCTGCCCAAAAATGGCTAAATTCACAGTCAATTTGTTTGGGAAGAATGAAAAAGTTCATAGTATATTTCGCTTTGGCAATGCTGACTTCATGCTCGTTTATCCGTGGCTATATGGCCGATGGAGCGTATGGCCCGACGAGTTTAAGCTATGAGAAACAGTTGAAGGACACAATTGTCAATCGTGGGGATGTTTTTACCTTCGACAGAGCATCGGCTTCGTGTAATTGGATTGATACCCTGCATTTCTTCAACCAGGGCAAGCGCTATGTGAATAACAGTATGTGGGAGGCCATCGGCCCGAAGACTGAGACGCAGGGCGTGCTGATTATCCAGAATGACAGCATCGTCTATGAGAAATGTACGGGCGAGATGGCAGTCGATAAGATTGCCGGCGTGTTCTCTGTTACGAAGTCCGTCACGTCTCTGCTTTGCGGGATTGCAGTGGATGAAGGGTATATCAAGAGCATCGATGAGCCGGTGACGGTTTATCTGACTGAACTGCTGAAAGCAGACCCGATGTGGCAGAAGCTTACCATCCGGCATCTGCTGGATATGCAGAGCGGCCTTGACTTCGACGATACCTATTCGCTGAGGCTGCAAGATTTGAAACGGCTGAATGCCATGTCCAGGTTGTATTACGGGCGCAATATCAAGGCGCAGGTAAAGAAACTGAAGTTCCGTTGCGAGCCTGGCACTGAGTACCGATACGAGAGCATGACTACCGAGATTCTGGGACTTGTCATTGAGCGGGCTACGGGCCGTAGATTCGCCGACTACCTGGAAGAAAAGGTATGGACACCTCTGGGGATGGAATTCCAGGCTTTCCTCTCATATGATAGCAAGAAGCATCACGCACCCCACGCCTTCGGCGGGTTGGCCTTGACCATGCTGGATTTGGCGAAGATTGGCCGGCTTTATCTGAATAAGGGCGTTTGGGACGGAAAGAGGATTGTGAGCGAATCCTGGATTGAGCAATCTACGGCTTATTCGGCAGACAATGAGGGCTACCACTTCTGCTGGTACAACACCAGTTGTATTGGGGCCGACAAAGCAGACTATCCCGGATACTACGCTATGGGTATCCGCGGACAAATCCTTTTCGTGAATCCGTACAAGAATCTGATTATGGTGCGGCTGGGGCTGAAGGATGACACTTATGCCCATATTCCGTACCTCTTTGAGCAGCTGAGCAATATCTGGCCGGAATAACAGTACTACAAATTCCCATTTAGCGAACAGTTCATCCGTGATTCTGATAACAGAAGAGGAGACCACCAATGGCCTCCTCTCCTGTCTTTTGTAAATCCGATCTTACTCTGCCGGCTGCCACTTGCAGCGGACAGGTGATACGATGGCTCCGTCCTTCTTGAGCCGGGCGAAAACCTTGTCCACCTCCTTGCGGTCAAGTCCGGAAAGGGTGGCCACTTCTCCAGCAGACACAGGCTTGCCTGCGCTGCGCATAGTCTCGAGAACCTTTGCTGTTGTTTCCATATTCTTTTGTTTATTTGATGTTGTTGTTCCTGTGTTCTGTCGTGATGTCCCGGAAAGAACGGTGACCTTCGATGTAGTCGGCATAGAGGTCTTCAGCCTCGCGTCCCCTGAGGAAGCTGCACTTCCCGCAGATGGGGCAATTGCCGAGACACTTGAACTCTTCGCGGATGAATTCAAGTCTCTCCTCCCTTGTCGATGTCTCTATGTCCGGCGTTACCATTCCTTGAAGATAATTTCTACACAAAGGTAATATTTTGATTCCGGATTTCCGTCGGTGTTCATAAAACCATCAGTATCCTTGTTGATTCAACCACGCTAGCAATGCTGGTCCGGAATTGGTGAAATGACAGTACTGAAAGATGCGAATAATCAGGTCCTATTATGAATAAGATCGAGTTCTTTGTTATGGCCCTTGTGGGGCTGTATTTGTGCTCGTGCGGCAATAGGCAGATTGGAAAGGCGAACTCATTCTCGAATACTCAAAATCTGTGGAGTTCACTTGTTTTCCGCCTTGCTCTGAAACTTCTCGACATCAATGATGAACCGCTCATGGGTGCCTTCGCCGATAAGTCCGCGCTCATCGAACGCCTTCACGGAGAAGCAGACCTTTCGGCGGTCTATCTCTATGACCTCGGTTTCGGCCCATACCTTCATTCCAATGGGGGTTGCGGCGCAGTGACTTACGTTGATATGCGTGCCTACGGAACTCTGTCCTTCTTCGAGACAGGGCTCGATGGAGAGGACCGCAGCCTTCTCCATAAGGGATATCATCATAGGTGTGGCGAACACCTTTACCTTTCCACTGCCAACGTTCGCAGCAATATTCGCCGTTGTTACGGTCGTCTCCTGACGACCCTTGATTCCAAGTTTTACCATAGTCAGCAAATCGTATTTGTCAGTTTATCCTATGAAATCAATAAATGCGTCAACCTGTGATTTCAGAAGGGCGGTCTGTTCTTCGGTCAGAATCATACGCCCTTCCGTCCAAGCCTCCCTGTTCAGCTGAATTCCAGTCTGAGGTTCAGTCATTACTTCAGCCCTGATGAATGGCAATGTCAACAGCTCCGTCAGCTTTTCCCTGCATCTGGCCGTCGCCAATGCTCCTCCTGCCCCACTCAGCGCCACTTTCTTTCCGTTGATGACAAGAGGGGTCTGACGGTCTCCGGCTACCAGTGGACGGGAGAGCCAGTCGATGAGATTCTTCAGATGCCCAGGATAACTGTAATTGTATTCAGGAGAGAATATCCAGAGGGCATCGGCTTCTGCCACCTTTTCCCTGACCTTCCTTACCGCCTCTGGTGCGGGAAATTCAAAGTCCTGGTTCATCAGCGGCACATCCGAATAGTCCAGATATTCCACTTTCGCCCGGCCGTCCAGCATACGCTCCGCCTCTTCGGCCAGCTTCCGGTTGAAGGATCCCTTGCGCAGAGATCCGATGATAAAAAGTATTGTCTTCATCGTGTGTCAG
>JALFFZ010000165.1 GCA_022777585.1 Bacteroidales bacterium
AGATTTATTTTGCGATTCCTCCAAATTCAGCTTTGCAGGGCCTGTTGGAGGAATTTTTCTTTATATATCAAAGATACAAAATATTTAACACATTAGCAATCAATTCGTTGGGAGAAAATTAACATTTCCCGACAGTCCCTACATAGCGAAATTTTTAGTGGTTTGATAAATTTTAAATTTCTACCCCATCCAATTTAACCCTCTCACATTGCTGTCTGAACGGGAAACAGGAGTCCCGAAACAACCGTTTGAAAAATCGGCCGAATAATAAGACAAAGACAATGCGGGCACATCAGAGGACAAAGAGAAGGCCGGGGAAACAATATATTCAAACAATGAGAATGATGAAAACGGACATGAAGAAAAGGTATTTGAGGCCTGAAGTTTCGTTGACCCGCATTGAAATCGAATCTGGATTTATGGCGGCGTCAAAGGACCCGGTGGAAGACAAGAACGTCAATGTCACCATCGAGAAGCAGGGCAGCGACGACGACTTTACTATCGGGAACTGGGACTAGGCCATCGAGGCCTTGTGCCATTGCAATGGGGATTAAAATCATTGCGTAGTGGTGCAGGACAAGGAATTTCGGAAACGCCATAAATCAAATCGACGATATGAGAACTAATGCAATATTTTATTTGACACTTGCGTTGTGTGCGGGTGTTGTGTCCGCCTGCGTTGACGAGAACATCAACAGCGACAAGGACGTAAACGGGAAGGCCATCAAGTTCGGGCTCAGCAGCCAGAAAACCAAGACTGTGTATGATGATAAAGACTCGTACCAGATAAATTGGGTCAACGGTGACCAGATAACAATCTTCTGTGCGGAGGCGGAGTCAGCAAAGTCGGCTCTGTACAATGTGACACCTGCCAGCACTGCAAAGGATGGCAAAATCGTCAATGCGGGAAGCGAAGTGCTTCAGTGGGGAGGCGACGGACTGATGCATAATTTCTATGCAATCTATCCGGGCAATACAGCCAATGGCAATACAGCCAATGTTGATGAAAACGGAATCGCAACCTTCTCCATCAACCGCAACCAGAAGTGTACAGTGACGACAACCGACGGATTTAATAATAATGTTGTCGCGAAGCCGGATATGAAAAATGCCAATATGGTGGCCTACACTGCGACCGAGCCGACGGACGGGACGGTCAGTCTGAGTTTCAAGCCGCTGATGACGACATTGGAGATTGTAGTAACAGGGCCTGAGACGAACATCAACAGTTCTTACGCCCGCGTGACAGGCGTAAGCATTGTCTCAACAATTACCACCACATCGTCCGAGAGCGGAGACAGCTTCAAATATGATATCGCAAACAGTGCCATAACCGGTTCAGTCACCGACGGGGCAGCGACGACAAAGTCGGAGACCACCTTCATCAGTCTCGTGGATGCCAACGGCAATGCCTCATACGTGGACCTCGCCAATAGCAAGACACTGACGCTGACGGCATTCCTGCCGCCGATGTCCGAGGCGCAGGCTGCCGCAATGAAAAGGCAGGTGAAAGTCCGCGTGCATATCACCGGCAATGCTGAATTGTCGGCTTCCATCAAGACCAATGATGCAGGCAGCGACAATTGGACAACTCAGTTCAAGCCAGCGGCCAAGAAGAAGATTACCTTGCTGGCGATACCGTCGGGGGATCAGCAGACTGGAAATAACTGGATAACACCTCTTGATGGAAATATCTATGTGTCTCAGATGTCTATCCCGGGTTCTCACGACGCTGCTACGGGAGAAAAAATGGCAACATTTGTCGGAGAAATTTTTGCTCAGACACAGGAACAGACTCTTCAGGCACAGTGGAATCTGGGTGTGAGGGCATTTGACCTTAGACCAGCCCTTTATGACAAGAATGAAGTAGTATTATTTGGCAGAAAAGATTACGAGCTTTGGCTCTATCATGGAATGACACGGGTTGCCATTAGCTGGGCAACAGCGATGAAAACAATCAAAGCTAACCTCACGAGCCATCCTGGAGAATTTGCGATTGTATTGTTCCGTCACGAGGATGAAAGTACCGCTTTCAAAAATACTAATACTACAGACTTTGATAATTACATGAAAGCCTGGGTCAATGAGAACAAAGCTTGGATTGTAAATTGGAGACCGGATATTACTATCGATGAATGTCGTGGGAAACTGATTCTGATCAGCCGTTTCGAGGGAAGTTGGGACTATGGATGCTTCACAGGATGGAGTCATGATGCCGCAGGAGCTACAACAACTGTAAGGAAAGCAAGCAGTCCAGTTGCCGGAACCATGTATGTGCAGGATTATTATGATGCTTCCTCACACGAAACAAAGTTTAATTCAATCAAGAATTATCTGGACATCGCCCAGAAATTCCACACCGAAGATGCGTTGAAAAACCACTGGATGCTGAATCATGTATCGGGTTATGTTGGCTACAGCACTTCAAATACTTATCGTGCGAATGCTGCAGCACAGAACCCTAAGGTAATCGAATACTTACATAATCGTACTACCCCAGGTTCCACCGGCATCATCCTGTTCGATTATTCCGGTGCAGCAACATCTGGAAGCTATACCGTCCAGGGCGACGTGATGCTCCAGACAGTAATCGACAACAACTACAAATATCGCATGCGCCGCAAAGGAGAATAGCAGGAATATGAGAAAATCAATCAGAATAATTGCGGGAGCGGCATTTGTATTGGCCGCAGCTTCTTGTGAGAAGACATTAGACGAACCGATTAACGAGAGCGCTCAGGAAACAAGGGCATTGACAAAAAGCGGCGACAACAACTGGATAACGCAGCTTCCGGACAATGCCTATGCAAGCCAGTTGTCGATTCCCGGCACCCACGATGCCGCCACGGGAGACGGTACGGTGTTCTCTCTTGGCAAGACGCAGAGTCTGTCGCTGCAGGAGCAGTGGGATATGGGAATCCGTGCTTTTGACCTGCGCCCAGGTTACAAGAAAGTGAGGAAGGGTCTGTTCAAATATGAGAACGAACTGCATATCTATCACGGGATTGTGGAGACAAAGACCTCGTTCAGGAAGGCCGTGCAGGTACTCTCGGACAATCTTGCCGCGAATCCCGGGGAGTTTGCCATCATCATTATGAGGTTTGAGAATGACAGTCCGCTCTACAACAAGAGGGATGTATGGAACTCATTGATGAGCAGTTTCCTGACCTCATCAGACTTCCCTGTCGAGAGGAGAATTGATTTCCGGCCGGACCTGACAGTCGGGGAACTCAGAGGCAAGATTCTGGTCCTGTCCCGTGACGCTTATGCTTCAACTCCATCCACAGGAGCTTTCGTGTCAGGATGGAGCCATTCCGAGAGCGGAACGACCAGTGCAGTGATTTCCGGGAAGAATGCCTCGGCGACATTGCAGCTTCAGGACTATTACAGTGTCGGAAACAAGGAGTGTAAAATCGCCTCGATACTGAATTTTGCCGATCTCGCAGCCGGTGCTGAACCTGGAGTCTGGACAATCAACCACACGTCTGGATATGTTGGAAAAATCGGATCGGATTTGAGCATCAAGCAGAATGCAGAGAATAACAACATTGCCATATATAATTATCTGACAGGCAGTTCGAAGCCTTGCGGCGGCACTGGAATTATTCTGCTTGACCATGCAGGAATTCATTCCTCCGGTCCGTTCGACATCTATGGCGACCTGCTTCCGCAGGCTGTCATTGACAATAATTTCGCATTCCCATTGAGGCTCAAAGGCGAATAAATACTGCTAATCATTAATATTCACCCGTATCTGCCGGCTGACAGGTGCGGGTGAAATGTATTTCGGGGTTCCGGGTTGCTTTGGCGCGTTAAGGGCCCGGTTCCAGGCTGGTTCATTTACGACAGATGGAACCATCCGCGAATTTGGTGTGTATCGCGGATGGTTCAGTGTCTATGGGGTGAACCTTCCACGGTGGAGGTCGATATCATGGAAGGTTCGGGGTCCAGAGTGGAACCTTCCACGCTGAGGGCATGTATCGCGGAAGGTTCGGATACCAGGGGGCGAACCATCCACGCTGGAGGTCGATATCACGGATGGTTCGGGGTCCAAAGCGGAACCTTCCACGCTGGGGGCCTGAATCACGGATGGTTCGGGTATCAGGGAGCGAACCATCCATGTTCTGGGCACGAATCACGGATGGTTCAGGTATCAGGGGGCGAACCGTCCACGGTGGAGGTCGATTTCATAGAAGGTTCGGAGTCCAGAGCGGAACCGTCCACGCTGGGAGACGATATCACGGACGGTTCGGGGTCCAAAGCGGAACCGTACACGCTGGAGGTCGATTTCATGGACGGTGCGGAGTCCAGAGCGGAACCGTCCACGCTGAGGGCCTGAATCACGGATGGTTCGAATACCAGTGGGCGAACCGTCCATGCTGGGAGTCGATATCATGGACGGTTCGGGGTCCAGAGCGGAACCGTCCACGCTGGGGGCCTGAATCACGGATGGTTCGGGCATCAGGGGGCGAACCGTCCACGGTGGAGGCCGATTTCATGGAAGGTTCGGGGTCCAGAGCGGAACCTTCCACGTTCTGGGCATGAATCGCGAATGGTTCGGGTATCAGGGGGCGAACCGTCCGCGGTGAAGGTCGATATCATGGACGGTTCGGGGTCCAGAGCGGAACCTTCCACGCTGAGGGCATGAATCACGAATGGTTCGGATACCAGGGATTGAACCGTCCATGCTGGAGGTCGATATCGCGGATGGTTCGGATACCAGGGGTTGAACCATCCACGCTGAAGGTCAATTTCATGGACGGTGCGGGGTCTAGAGCGGAACCGTCCATGCTGAGGGTCTGAATCGCGGATGGTTCAGATACCAGGGGTTGAACCATCCACGGTGGAGGTCGATATCGCGGAAGGTTCGGATACCAGGGGTTGAACCATCCACGGTGGAGGTCGATTTCATGGAAGGTTCGGGGTCTAGAGCGGAACCGTCCACGTTCTGGGCATGAATCACGGATGGTTCAGATACCAGGGGCGAACCGTCCGCGCTGGAGGTCGATATCACGGATGGTTCGGGGCTTAGAGCAGAACCTTCCATGCTAAGGGCCTGAATCACGGAAGGTTCGGATACCAGGGGGCGAACCATCCACGCTGGGAGTCGATATCATGGACAGTTCATATCTCAAGAGCGAGCCATCCACGTTCTGGGCCTGAATCGCGGATAGTTCGAATACCAGGGGGCGAACCGTCCACGCTGGGAGTCGATATCACGGATGGTTCATATCTCAAGAGCGAACCATCCACGTTCTGGGCATGAATCGCGGATGGTTCGGGGTCCAAAGCGGAACCGTCCATGCTGAGGGCCGATATCGTGGACAGTTCGATGTAAACAAAGCCAACCATCCGCGATAAAGACACATATCGCGGATGGTTCAGGCATTAGGGGTCGAACCGTCCACGCCAAAGTCCTGAATCGTGGAAGGTTCGGTGGGAATGGCGGATAATATGTTCTCTAGCTAGGTTTCAGGGTTATTTCTACGGGGGTCAGGGGCGGTTGGAATGTTTATTGTCGGGGTCTGGTGCTTGCGCTGGGGGCCAGAGCGGGAAGGAAAAGAAGGGCCAGGCCGGGGCGGGGAAAAGCAATGCACTCCGACACAAACTAATTGTAACCAGATATGATAATTGGATATTTGAGGGTCAGTACCGGGAAGCAGAATCCCGAGAACCAGAAAGATGAAATCAGGCGTTACCTTGAGGAGAAGAACTCCGGAGTGGACCAGTGGGTGGTGGAGACTGTGAGCGGGAAGGTGCCGTTTAAGAAAAGGAAGCTCGGGCGCGTTATTAGGAAGATGCAAAAGGATGATTGCCTGATAGTTACGGAGATATCGCGGCTCAGCAGGTCGCTGGTCGAGTTGATGGAGATTATGGGGGCCTGCGTGGAGAAGGGCATTTCGCTGTACACCACCAAGGAGCATTATTCATTTGACAATACCATCAACAGCAAGGTGCTCTGTTTCGCTTTCGGGCTCGTGGCGGAGATTGAGAGGAACCTTATCTCAATGCGGACGAGGGAGGCATTGGCATTGAAGAAGATGGAAGGTGTCAGGCTCGGGCGGAAGCCGGGGAGCGATGTCAAAATGAGAATTGTACGGGAGAATGAGGCAAAGATATTGAAAATGCTCAATACCGGGATGACGGTCAGCGCAATGTGCAGGCGCATTGGCATATCGCGGAACACCTGGTATCGGTACAAAGCGACAGCGGGCGGAGAACATCCGCATTGAATTAATTGTCTGGACGGCGGCGCTGCTTTAGGGGACCTTCCATGCTGAGGGCTCGTAACGAGGATGGTTCAATGCCGCAGGGGTGGATCTTCCATGATGAGACTGCATCTCAAGGAAGGTTCGGCCATCTGGAGGATAACTATTTGGTAATCTGCTCTTTTCTCCGGAAGATCCCCGGTCACGCCGGGGATGACGAAACGCATCCAAAGCGAAACCGTCCACGCTGAGGGCATGAATCACGGATGGTTCGGGTATAAGGGGGCGAACCGTCAACGGTGGAGGTCGATTTCATGGAAGGTTCGGGGTCCAAAGCGGAACCTTCCATGCTGAGGGCATGAATCACGGATGGTTCGGGTATCAGGGAGCGAACCGTCCGCGGTGGAGGCCGATTTCACGGAAGGTTCGGGGTCCAGAGCGGAACCTTCCACGCTGGGGGCCTGAATCACGGATGGTCCAGATATCAGAGGTTGAACCGTCCACGCTGGGAGTCGAAATCACGGACGGTGCGGAGTCCAAAGCGGACATTCCACGCTAAAGCGCCGCATCAAGGAAGGTTCGACGTTCAGAGCGGGACCTGCCACACCGAAGCCCAAAATCAAGGAAGGTCCAATGTCGCAAAAGGGACCTGCCGCACCGAAACCCAAAATCAAGGAAGGTTCAATGCCGCAAAAGGGACCTGCCGCGCTGGAGCCTACCGGACGCGGTCAGCCGACACACAAAAATTCAGCGAAGATTGCTATATTTGCAGTGGTGCAAAAGGCATTGAAAATGATGACTTACAGAGAAATATTCGACGGGATGCTCCGCGCTGCCGCATTGATGATGATAATGGCAATGGTGGCGGGGGCGTGCGGCAAGAACGACGAACCGGCAGGGCCGGACGACAACGGTGATAATACCGAGCAGACGCCCGGGCCTGACGGTAACGGCTCCGGCGGTCAGGGAGGCTCTGGAAATGATGGTGGCAATGACGGGGATAACGGTTCCGGAGATGGAGATGGTCAGGGAGGCTCTGGAAATGATAACGGCAATGAGGGTAGCAACGGCTCCGGAGATGGAGATGGCCAGGGAGGTGGCAATGAAGGTGGAGAATCCGGAGATGGTGGTGGTAACGGCAATGGCGACCAGGGAGACCAGCCGGATCCGCAAATAACCGCAAACAGCTGGATGACAGCCATTGACGACGACACCAAGATAGCCCTGCTGACCATACCTGGCACCCACGACGCAGCGACATCCAGCTGCGCAGGGCCGGGAAAATGCCAGACATTGACCATCCAGGAGCAGCTTGAGAGCGGGGTCAGGGCATTCGACCTCAGACCGACTATGGATGACAGCTCCACCCTCGGCAACATCTACCACAGCATTCTGGACACGGGTGTGTCAATGGGAGATGCAATGGAGTGTTTCGACAGCTTCCTCAGCGCCCATCCGGGAGAAGGCATCATTGTCATAATGCGCTATGAGTCAGAGCGCCAGCTCTTCAGCCCATCCATCAGCGAGGACAATTACAAGGCGGCAATGAAGAACTTTCTGTGGGACAACAGAATATACCAGTCACGCAAGGCCGCGTTCAACAAGAGCATGACAATGGAGGACCTGCGCGGACGCATTCTCATAATATCGAGGAATGACCTGAGCCCGGTTTCCACATTCGAAACCGCATATACGCAATGGAGCCACAGCAACAGCGTCGGCGAGGCCCTGCAGATTTACGGCACGGGAGGACTCGGGCGCATCTATGTCCAGGATATGTACTCCTCGGAAAAGAATGACAATTCCACAGAGGAGGAGTTCCTCGCGAAGAAGAAGGAGCTGGTATGCAAGCTTCTGGACATTACAGTCCCGTTCAGGGAAGCGGAGCAGAACAATTGGGTCATCAACTATTGCTCCGGGTATGCCGGGTCGGCGTTCAACTCCGATTCATACGCCAAGAATGCGGCATCGACCAACCCGGCAGCACTGGAACACATCAGGGCTGAAAAGGGATTCACGGGAATCGTGATGATGGACTACGCCGGCACTGACACGTATGATGTCGGAGGGTCAAGCTTCGGCGTTTCAGGCAAATCACTTACTGAGGCATTGATACTCAACAATTTCTGACGGTGAAAGGAAAGAAAACAAAAACCCGCCGGTCCTGTACCTGACCGGCGGGTTGGATTTACTCAGCACTTCACAGCGGCTTTCAATCATTGCGGGTTATCACTGCCCTGCTCAAACTTGGGCAAAGGGCAGGGACATTAACTTTCCTCAAGAGTACAACAGACTGCCCGGCTTGCGGTTCACAAGCCGGGAATGTCCTGTACAAATTACTGACAATCAGTTAAATCAATCGAAAATTCGGTCGTTCTCCTCGCTGTTCAGGCCATACTGCTTGATCAGCACTGAAATCTCAGGGTCGAGATTGCCTCGGAAACGATAGGAAGGATTCTGGCGGCAGGATGTCACATAATGCTGCACCGCATTGTTGAAGTCACCGCTCCTTGAGTAGAGAATGGCCATAAGATAATTCACCTGGGCCGTCTTCTCCAGCTTCGAGAGAATCCTCATCGCATTGACATTGCGGTCCATGCCCACATAGGCCACGGCCGTATTGAAATCATCATAAGGGATCAGGAGAGCAAGGGCTTCAGCGTAATTCATATCCCTAAGCTCCTGAACACCACGCATATAGGTACTGTCCAGAACAGTCGTGTGGACTGTATCCTTGATCATTCCCTTCCTGTGGAGATAACAGTTGAACTTCACAGTCCTCAACTTCGGATACAGAGTCTCCTTCATATATCTGTAATAGGCCTGATTCTTCATCCTGGCCTCACGGACATCCGGATTGGACTCGGAACGGACATTGAAATAGTCGCTCTTCTGGTCCGGATTCATCACCACGTCCTTGTCCACAAGAGCATCCAGGTCATCCCAGTTCTCCGGAATACATCGTGGGGTGAAACGTATGTCCACAGGCTTCTCTGCAGCCACAATCTTCTGCTCCTCGCCATTGAAAGACATTGAGAAGCCGGCCTCCTGCCTCAGAGAATCCTTGTATGCCTCGATATACTTGCTGAAATATGAGGAAACAGCCTCGGAACGCTTCTGGGCCAGAGAACTGTTCAGAGTGAACCTACCCTCCGGAGAAGCCGTCGCCCTCACAATGATGGAGTCCAGATCGAAGTCCTTGTTCTCCAGCAGGGAGGCTATCGTCTTGGAAATCATATTGATTTCGTATGCATTATCCGCATAATCCATCTTGATTTCCGACTTTCCGGCCTCAAAATCGATGCGGCACTCCGTATTGGCCGTAGCGCGGCGCTCGATAACCTTCGTAAGATATTTCTCAGTATTGTCCACAAATGCGGAAATCGAGCTGATATAGAACGTAAGCGGCTCGGTGACAGGGATAGTGTAGATTCTCTTGTCACTCTCAAAAATCTCACCGCTCAGCTTGACATCCACCTTGCGGAGCTTCGGACGGGTATTAATCGTCTGAACATAGTAATAGACAAAGTCGCCATCGGTATTGACCACGACAGAATCCAGCCTGATGCCCTCGGTGACAATAGGAACCTTGACATACTTAGCGTACATCGCTTCCCTCTTGTTCTTTCTCCTCTCATTGATCCTGCGGGCGACCTTGTTGGTGTAATGCTCCACAGCCTGCCTCTGGGACACGCCGTAAACTGAATTGAACTGGCTCTCATCGACGTATGAAGAGTCTGACTTGAAAGCATAGAGCTGAGGGATATTGCGCTGAAGGAAAATCTCAAGCTGCTCAATGTCAATGAATTTGGTAGTGTCCTGCACAATCTTCGCCAGGAACTTGTCATAAAGCTCGTATCCTCTCAGCTGAGCCTTGCGGTAATCCCCTCCGGTGATAATCACAGGCTCCAGACGAAGGCTGTCCCCCATCACGAACATATCCGGGTAGAACCTCAGCTGCCACTTGGTATCCATCATTGAAGGCGGAACCATAATCTGGAAAGCCAGATCCACCTTTCCGTGACGCTCTGCCACATTCCTGAAACGGGCAGTAACCTTGGCGGCCTCAATCACCTCGGTGGCGACCATCTCGCCAGTCTCCTCATCCTTGACCGCCTTCATCAGGAGGAACTCCCTGCCATCGTCATCCTTGACAGTCAAGGTGTCACGGGACGCGCTCAGGTCATTCTTCATCTCCGGCAGATAGTCCGCCTCCTTCGCAAGGGCCAGCTGCACAGTGGCCGTCGAATCAGAAGCATTGACAAGGTTCATAAGCTTGCGCCTCGTGGCACACGAACTTACCACAGCCAGAGCCACGGCCGCAAACAGTATATATTTCAAAAAACTCTTATTCATCTGCAATAAATCCGTCTAAAACACATATTTCAATGCCACCTCGATATTGTCCGGTCCGAGGAACCACTTGTTCCCCGACTTCAATACCTTCTTGCGCGCGGCGGAATCATAGGAAACATAATCGAAAGTTCTTCCGCCCCACAGTCCAAGGCCGAGATCAATATTGAAATGCTTCCCAAGCATATAGGAATAGCCGAATGCCAATCCGGCACCGACAGACTTGCCCTCGTCCAGGGAATACCGGATCAGTCCGGTCTGGGTGTAGTCATTATACTTGGCCTTGGCGGACATCCACCAGCCCGAATACACGTACCAGAACCAGTACTTGGCCGATACAAAGCCGGTAATCTGCTGATTCATGATAGGTCTGTCAGAATTCTTCTTGAAGGTCCAGGGATTGTACTTGGCTCCGACTTCCATAGAGAAGTGCTTGGAAAATGCCGACTCAAATGTCAAGTTCGCTGTGCCGAAAAAACCCCAGTCCACAAAGTTGGTGGACAAGGAAAGATTCTGGGCACTTGATGCAACGGATGCCGAAAACAAAAATATAGCCGTCAGAAAAATAGCTCTCTTCAATAGGCTCATAACACAATAATCAGATAAACTCAAAAAAGAGCTGCGAAGTTAATAAAAAACGGAATAATAACAAAATCTCTTTGTTTCTCATAGTCAATCATTTCCCTCAAAAAGTCGGCAGCCCTGTACCAGACTGCCGACTTTGATTTACTTGACGCTTCACAGCGGCTTTCAATCATTGCGGGTAAAAATAATATATCGCTTAACGATTCCATCCACGCGGCCCGAACTTGTAGGTAACTCCTACAGTGGCCGTAAGGAGACCATCTCCTGAACGTCCGCCGACCTCTCCGTCGAAGTCATCTCCGAGATAGCCTGCCCTGAGGTCAAGATTCACTGCCCAGGCCTTTGCCACACGGAACGAATTGAAGAGACCGCCACGGATGAGATATCCATTGGCAACAGGCTCGTCAGTCACTCTCGCATAGCCGATACCTACATAAGGGCAGCAGCTCCAGACTCTATCCTCCCTGTAGCCGGCGAAGACATTGTTGAGGTTGAACAATACCTCGGCGGAGATGGAGAACTCATTGAATTTCTGATAAGAAAGCCAATATCCCCAACCGCCTTTCTCTCCAGGCATCACTTCTCCTGTAGAATGTACTCCATTCTGAGTAGCTCCCTTGGCAGAAAGTCCGCTATACATAAGGCGGAGTCCTACGCTCGGAGTAAACCATTTTCCCACGGCTATGTCGAGTGCAGGAGTAATTCTCTTTCCGAACTCCACCTGTCTGTCGTGGTCACCGAGATAAACCTGTCCGCCGAAACCGGCGCTTACGAACCAATTGGCCTTAGCAGGAGCCCCCTTCCTTGCAGAAACCTCCTGCGCTGCTGCAGGGAAAATCATCATTGCGCACAATGCGCCTGCAATTAAAAACTTTTTCATAATAAAAAATTTTAGTTTAACTATTTCCTTGTTTTCCTTTTGTACGGAACAAATCGCGTAAAGACTTGCGGCGGCTGCCACCATATCCGTAGCCGTAGCCGTAACCGTAGCCATAACCATAACCGTAGCCGTAGCCGTGATTATGATAATCAATGCCGTTAAGCACCAGAGACATATTCTTGAGTTTCTTCTCCAGGTACATCTCCTCGATGTCCGGAAGCATGCGGCGGTCAAACCTGCCGGCACGTATCACGAACATCGTCAGGTCAGCTATACGGTTAGAGATGGACGCATCAGCCACCATACCCACAGGCACGGAGTCAGCTATGACGTAGTCATAACGCTCCCGGAGTCCGTCCACCAGCTCATCCAGCCTGGAATCCATCAGGAGCTCGGCCGGATTAGGTACCGGAGAGCCTGCGGAAACGAAATCAATTCCGCCCTCGCGGCTGTTTATCACATCACTGAGTGACAGGCTGTCATCTGCAATGAAGTTGGTCAGACCCTTGCTTCTCTTGCCGAGGTTGTGGCTCAATGTCCCCTTTCTGATATCAAGATCCAGAAGGGCCACCTTCTTGCCGGAAGAGGCGAGAGCCTTGGCCAGATGGGTCGAGACAAAGGTCTTTCCGGCACCCTCATTGATGGAAGTCGTGACAATGACCTTCACCGGATTGTCCTTCCTGCTCATGAATGAAAGATTCGTCCTGACAATCTTCATCGCCTCCCTGACATAGGCGTCATCATCCTTCTGCTCCGGAATCGAGCCGAGGAAAGGCACTGAAATCTTGCCCTGGATATCCTTGCGGCTGTGCACCCTCGTATCCATGAACATAATCATCAGGAATATGACTCCCGGGATGGCAAGGCCGAGAAGCAGGCCGAGGAGGATTATCTTGTTGCGGTTCGGGGCAATCGGGGAAAACGGTCCGTATGCCTCGTCGATTACCCTGGCATTGTTGTCGGCCATAGCCTGGGTTAGAGCGTTCTCCTCACGCTTGTTGAGAAGGAAGAGGTAGAGGGACTCCTTGATTTTCTGCTGCCTCTCGATGGAGAGCATCTGGCGCTCCTTGGTCGGGATGGAAGTCACGCGAACCTGGGCATTTTTCTCACGGGACAGGGCATCCGTCCTGCGGACATTGAGGCTGACTATCAAGTTGTCAACCGCCCTGATGATGGACTGCTTCATCGCGCGGAGCGAATTGTTGAGTTCCACCACTACCGGGTTCTTCTCGCTGCTGTCCTCAATGAGTTTGTCCCTGCGGAGCTTGGCATTGTTGTACTGCTCTATCTGGCTCTCAATGTTGATATCCGTGATGCCGATGTTCGAAGGAATCAGGTCAATCTCCTTGGTCGGGTCGGTCAGGTACTCCTTGATATACTCCGCGAGACGGAGCTGCGTATCAAGTTCCATAACGCTGGAATTGTACTTCTGGGACTCGCCCATATACATACCGGCCGCGCTCGAGATGTCCACAATCTGGTTTGCCTTCTTGAATGACTCGAGGTCGGACTCCACGCCGCCGAGCTCTCTCTCGATGATGACAAGTCTCTCGTTGATGAACTCCGCAGTGTTCACGGCCACCTGGTTCTTGTCATTGACAGCCTCCTCATTGTAAACGGAGATCAATGTGTTTATGATGTTCTCCGCACGCTCGGGAGAGCCGTCCCTGAGGGACAGGGTCAGGATGGAGGCATCGTCTTCCTCCTGACGGATGCCGAGGCTTCCTGAAATCGAGGCCACCACGGAACGGATCGGAAGCTTGGCCACCGAAATCCCGGTGCCGAACCATCTTCCGGAGAAATAATTGGTCTTGGTCACCAGAATCCTGTTGCCGGCAATGAGGGTGGTGTCATTGATTCTGACATTGTAAGTCCCCTCCGTCGCATCTCCGGACACTTCGTGAATCACCACCAGTGAATCGTCCTGCGGGGTCAATGAGAATGCCGCATAGCTGTCCGGAGTGGCGTCAAGGAAGGAAACCGTGACAGGCGAACCCGTATATAGCTCCTTCATCCTGAAGCCTGACTTGACCTTGTAGCTTATGTCCGCCCTTGTCCTGGTCACCACCTCGGTGAGAAGCTTCCTGGACTTGAACTGCAGGATTTCATTGGAGACATTGACCTTGTTGATGTAGTTGTCATACCTGTCGAGGCCGGCGGAAACGGTCTTGTTCGACGGGTCCTTGATGATGACAGTGGAGGACCTGAAGAATGTCTGCGGAGTCCTGGCATACTGGAACCAGGCCAGTCCCACACAGACCGCCACAGAGAGCAGGAACCATTTCCACTTGGACAGGAGATACAGGAGAATGTCCATGACATTCAATTCCTGCGAAGTATTGCTGTTGTTCTGCATAGTCTATTTTCTCGTGCTGTTTACTGCCCAGATCACCGAGCAGATAGTGGTCACGAAGGATGTGAAAAGGGTGACGTACTGGAGGGTCTTGTCCTCGCGGTCCTTCTTCTTATACTTCGGTTCCACGTAAATTATGTCATTCTGCTGGAGGAAAAAACATGGAGAATTGAAGATTTCCCTGCTCCTGATGTCGTGCAGATAGATTTCCTTCTTGCCGTTGGTCTCCCTGATTACGGCGATGCGGTCGAGTCTGGACCTGTTGCTGAGGTCGCCGGCATTGGCGATGGCCTCAAGCAATGTCACCCTGCCGTCCTCCGAGGTGAACGTCCCGGTATGGCCGATGGCGCCGAGCACGGTGTACTTGAAATTAAGAAAGTCAATGCTGACCATCGGGGCCTTGATATAGTCCCCGTCAATGATTTTCGCCTTGATGAGGTCAGCTACCTCGCTGAGTTTCAGGCCTTCGATGTGCAGGGTGCCGAGAATGGGGAACTCGATGTTCCCGTAATTGTCAACCCTGTAGCCGGCAGCATTGCCGTTCGAGGATGCCGCGACCTTGCCATCCTGTGAGACGGAAAACGATCCGCCATTGACATTGAAAGGCATTGCAAGCTCCATCTGCTTGCAGGTCACGGTGATGGCAAGTCTGTCATTGCACTGGACCACGGCCTCGTGTCTGTAGTCGAAAGGGTACTTCTGCCCAGCCTCCATGTCATTGAGATAGACGAAATCCCTCGATGATGCGCAGGACGACAGTAGCGCCGCCGCTGCAATTCCCGCAATTAGTAATTCTTTAATATTCATCATACATTGATTTTGTTTTCGCACAATATGGCCGCCTCGTCATCAGGGCGGCATTCAAGCATGCCTGTGCGTATCACCGCACAGATTTCCGCAAGCGTGTCGTGGAGACGGGTCTGGAGAAGACTGTCCCCCCTCACTGCGGAACAACTCGGAAGTATATTGACAAACGCCTCTATGTCAACACATTCCATATATCTGTTATAAGGTGCCTGCCGGAGTCTCACAATGCCTCCGACGGGCCAGTTTTCATTGACGTAGCACGGTGTCTTCCCGCTCCACGGGGTACCGTACGCAATCACTCCGCTGTCCCCGACGCGGAGGACCGGATTGTCGTCATTGAGCAGTCTGGCTCCCTTGAAGTTCTTGAGCCACAATGCAGAATGGGTGCTCTTTCCGGTACCGCTGCTGCCGAGGAAGAGGAAGGCCCTGCCCCCGAGAACCACGGCCGAGGAGTGAATCGAGATGCATCCGTATTTCAATGCCGCCTGCGAGAATGCGATTCTCAGCATTGACACAAGGGCCGACGAGGCATCTGGAGAATTCGGGTCAATCTCCGCCATATTCTCAAGGAACTCCCTGTCGGACAGCATCTTGTGCCGTGCCCCAATCGTCGTGACATAATGTCCGTCCCCGGATTTTCCGAGGGTGACGTGACCGAGGTCGGAGTCAGACTCGTCAATGGTCACGGTCTCCGGGAATGTCATCTCTCCCCTCTCCCTGAGGGTGAATGTGAAATCCGGCCCGGCCTCCCCGCAGAGGAAGTTCCTGAACGAACGGAGACTCCGCTCCGGCCCTATGCTTTCCGGCAAATCCACCCTGAAAACTATTCCCGCGACCTTGTAGTATATTGACCTCATATTCTCCTGAACTGCCCCGCCGCAAGCGTGAGCATTGACCACACTGCCTCCGACGGCGCATACCTCAATGCGAAAGGTATATGCCGCAGACAGGCTTTCAACGTATTCATCTTCTTGACAACCAATGGCACGGACGCATCCCGGATGGCATCCTTGCCGAAGTTTCCGCTTGCCAAAATTATGCCCAAAAGGCTCTCTGACAGGATTTTCCTGTCAGGGTAAGGAAGTTTCTCCTCCGGGAAGCCGAGATAGTCCACGAGGAAGGAGTTCAGCAGCCTGTTCCACTTCAGCAGGCCTGCCTCACTGACGAGGTTCTGCAACACCTCCGCCGGGGATTCGAGCCTCATTGTATTCAGGGCGGCATCGCAAATCTGCCTCAGCCCCACTCCCCTGCCGAATGCGTGTTTCATTATATGGCTGCTCATCAGAAGCATATTCAGCTCAGGTGACGGAGTATCGACACTGCAGCCGCCGATTTCAGCGACATCAAAGCCGAACTCCGGTTCCAGCTCCTTCAACCACTTATGCCTGAACGGATTGCAAATATCTATCATCTCCCTGTGAAGCTCCACCACAATGCCTTCATACTCGTAGTGGCAGCTTCCGTCGGCTGACATTCTGACCGAACTCCCGGTTTTCCTGACATTGCCGACCGCCTCATGCCATTCCTCCCTGTCAGCGAAATAAAGGTCAATGTCACCACTCTCCCTCAATGCAGGCTCCCGGTAAAGCGCCGCGGCAGCCTGCCCCTTGAGCAGCACCGGATGAAGTCCGAGCTTCCGGAAATCTCCCGCGACAGCCGCCACGGCCTTTTCCATCTTCCGCGATTTGCTCTCGATTCCGAATACTGCGGCCGCCCATACAGACATCAGGCCATCATCCGGAAGGAATGTCTCCGGAATGCGGGAAAGCCCGTCATATACGATGCCGGTGACTGTCTGGCGACGGGATTCCCTGTAAATCTTTTCCCAGCCGGCAGCGTCCATGTCGAATATTTCAGGATTTTCAGGTTCTCTCCCCCAGAGTCCGCAGCGGAGCAGGGAGAAGAAGGCCTGCGTCACATTATCCATCTATCAGCCCGTATTCTTTCCACCGGGACAGTAGATCTGCTACATCAGCCGCAGCCCTTTCCCGTGTAACTTCATAATTGTCAATAAGATATCCTACCAGGTCCTCCTCGGTGAAATCCTTTCCGGAGAAGGCCGACCAGATATCCGAGGCCGTGGAATTGAGGGTGAACACGTCTGTCATATTGACCTCTCCCTCCACTTCCTTGACCACCATACTGCGGCTGCCTATTTTCCTGAGGCGGAGATTATCATTGATTTTCATAAGATTCAGAACCTTTTTCCTGTAAGTATTGCGACAGCGGTGAGGAATATTATCTTGATGTCCATCCACAACGTCCAGTTGTCCAGATACTCCAGGTCCATCTTGAGACGGACCAGCATCTTGTCCATTGTGGCGGTGTAGCCGTTGTACAATGTAGCATAGGAGAACACGCCCGGACGCATTGCGAAGAGGCGGCTGTAGTCAGGATTGTGCTCCTTGATGCGCTCTATGAAATACTCCCTCTCCGGTCTGTATCCCACCATGCTCATATCGCCTGTGAATACGTTCCAGAGCTGAGGAAGTTCGTCCAGATGGTGGTTGCGGAGGAAGGCTCCGACCCTGGTCAGCCTCGCGTCCTCTTCGGCGCACAGGGCCGGGACCCCGTTGTTCTCGGCATTCCTGACCATTGACCTGAATTTATACAGGGTAAAAGGCTTGCCCTTGTACCCGATGCGCTCCTGCGAGAAGATGGACCCGCCCGGGCTTTCAATCCTGATAGCTATTGCAGCCACCAGAAAGACCGGAGAAAGTATTATCATTCCGAGACCGCTGACTACAATGTCTGTCAGTCGCTTAGCTAATAGTTTAATTGTCATGATGGTATAGTTCAATACAGTCAGATATCATCTTGTCTTTCGTAAAATAAGTCCGGTAACGGTTCCTCGCCCCCTCTGAATAGGTCTTCCAGCTGTCACTGTCAGAGGTGATTCTCAGCACTGCGGAGGCAATGGCCTCTGCCGAGCCGGGTTCGACATTGATTCCCGACACACCGTCTTCATTGACCACCGGCACGCCCGAGCCCGGGATTTTCGTGGCAATGACAGGCACTCCGCAGGACATCGCCTCGATCTGCACGATTCCGAAGGCCTCTGTCTTCTGAACACTGCTGAGGCAGAAGACGTCAGCAGCTCCGAAATAGTCATACACTTCATTATCAGGCACATAGCCAAGGAGCTTGACCTTGTCTTCCAGATTCTTCTCCCTTATCAGCGCGGTGAGTCCGTCGTGAAGAGGGCCTGTCCCCCCAATCAGGAGCACATAGTCATCCGGGATGAATTCCGCCGCGGAGACAAGATGCCGGAAGCCTTTGTACTCCACAAGCCGCCCGAGCGAGAATATGATTCTCTTCCCTGGGTATCTTGTCTTGATCGCCGCTACTCCCTCCGTATCAGGCACTACCTGGTCAATACCGATGAGGAGCCGCTCGAATTTGCTCTCCCTCCCGGTCAGGAACGGAGAGTTCCGGATATAATGCAATGTGGTCCCGACTATCTTCTCCGCCCTGTCAATCAGCCAGTTCTGGACAGGGAGATAGAACTTGAGCAGGAATTTCTGCTTCAGGATATCGCTATGCCAATGCAGGATGACCCTGCCCTTGTACCCGGACAGCCTCAACGCCAATGCCGCCATCGGGTCCGGATGGTGGATGTGGATGATGTCATAGTCCCCGCACCGCCTGCGCAGTTCCGTTATCATTGCCGGGCTCAGCATTGTGCCGGCCACTTTTCTGACGGTGTGGCAGAGAATGAGGTCCGCATTGTCATTGACCTTCTCCACCCTGGTAGGCCCTTCCGATGCAGCGCACATCATATCACAGCGTATCCCGAGCGACGATATGCCTTTGGTAAGGTCATACATCACTTTCTCGACGCCACCCCTCACGGGGTAGAATTTTCCAAGCTGTAGGATTCGCATCTGTTTATCTATGGTAGAGCGTTCTGGCAGGCTGCAATGCTTATCGGCTCAAGAGCCTGTCATACAATTCTATATACTCCGCATACCTGTCTTCCTTTCGGAAATTCTTCTCGGCCCGGCTGCGGCATTTATCTCTGAAACAGTCCCTGCCGAGGCTTTCAATTTTCCTGACGACAGATATAACTCCTTCAATATCACCCTGTTCGACAATGAAACCTGTATCTTCCGATATCGCCTCGACACTGCCACCAGTCCTGTAAGTCACTACCGGAGTGCCGCATGAAATGGCCTCGAGATTGACTGTCGGATAATTGTCCTGCCAGGTAGGATTGACAAATGCGGTGGCAGCGGAATAAAGTTCTGCAAGCTGACCTGTGTCGGCAGTGCGTTTCACCGTTATGAACTTGTCCCCAAGTGCCTGTGCGCCCTCTTCTGCAAGTCTGTCGTCCAGCATTTTCCTGTCAATGCCGACCAGAACTATAATTTCGTCATCATTAAGTTTCCCGGCCATACTGACAAAGTCGCCAAGGCCTTTCTCGTCGCTCCAGATACTGGCGACGCCGAGGATGATGTGCCTGTCTCCGATACCGTAACGGGCACGCACTTCGCTGTCGCCCTGAGGCTTCGGGCAGAATGCATCTATGTCAATGCCATTGTGAATGGTCTGATAATCATAATCTTTCAGGAAGGACTCCGACATTTCCCGACGTATCCAGTCGGAGACGGGGACTATCGTCAGGCGGTCCTTAGGCATGGATGTGAACGCCTTCTTCTTGTCTTCCCAGTTGCGGGCGGAGCGGTCCAGCAGCCAGCTTGCCGGGAATTTATGCTTCTGTGGGCAATGGTGGCAGCGGGTCTGCCAGCGGGTGCATCGGGCAAGGTCGTAATGATAGCAATGTCCCGTGTACAGCCAACAGTCATGGACGGTCCAGACGACCTGTATATCGCTGTGGCTCAGGTAATCAAAAAGAATCTCGTAGTTCAGGAAATAGCCGTGGATATTGTGAATATGCACAATGTCCGGCCTGATTTCATCAATCTTCTTTATTAACTCCTTCGTTGCCTTGATCGAGGCCAGCCCGTGCCTGTCGAAGAGTCTGGTCTGAACCGCATGCCAGGCAACGCTGAGACGGTCTCCCACAGGCACCGGAACAGACGTGGTATGCATGAGCCCGTCTCTGCCCCCACTATAGGCCACATAGCTCTCCCAGCCATTAGCCATGGCCAGTTCGCCGATTTCTTTCATTATTCTCCCCGTGGAGGTATTTGTCCTCATCACGGGATTTATCTGGAGGAGTTTCTTCATATCAGTCCTTCATAAAGCCTGACCCACATCCCCATAACCTTATCCTCTGAATACTTCTCAGTAACCTTCCTCGCCTCCACCGCCATACCGGCCAATGTGCCGGGCGACGCCATAAGTGACATCATCGCATCAGCAAGTCCCTGAATATCACCTTCTTTCACTAGCATGCCGTTTTTGCCGTGGTCTATTATATCTTTCGGTCCGCATTTGTAATCGAATGTTACCACCGGCAGCCCGAGCGACATCGCCTCTACCATCACCATCGGGAAGCCCTCGTAGTGCGAGCTCATGACCAGGAATGACGAGTGATTGTATTCATTGTCAATGTCTTTCACTGGGCTATTGAGTCTGACGCTGTTCTCTATCCCAAGTCTCTCAATCCGAGCCTGCAGCATCTCCCTCCATTCTCCCTGTCCGAAAATGTCCAGCCTCCAATCAGCGAACCGTCCGTCTTTCTGAACTATTCCCCAGGCATCAATCAGTCTGTCAAAGCCTTTCTGATAGTCCAGGCGGCCTACGGCGATGACTCTTTTTCTATCCTCAATGCTGTCAGCGGCCGCGGATTCATAAGTTCGGGTTACGGCCACCCCAAGATTCAATGCCGCATTGGGAATGACCCTCATCCCTGGTATATCACCCCACATTGCCGCATCCTCCTCCGTCAACACGACGAACCTGTCAAACTTCCTCACCAATCTCTCATCAGTCCATGCCCGATACCTGTCCGCAAGGCCCATCAAGCCAGAGCGATTGTATTGATAATGAAAGAGTTTACTCTGATGCAGCTCCATCACCTTACGGCTTCCGTCCTTAAGGGCGGGGACGAAAGAGCACTCACCCGGATACTGGCAATCCACGATGTCCGGCCGCTCCTCCATCAGCAATCTTTCCAGCCTCTTCCTGTGCAACCTGCGCCTCCGCAGATAGCCAAGTACCTTCGCCGCAAACCCCTTCCCGTTATCTTCCGAATAGTTGATCCCGAGATCCACAATCCTGATCCCCTCCGGCACCGGATAAAACAAATCCCGGCCCATCTGGTCAGTCGTAACCACCAGAATCTCCCAGTCAGTATGCTTCTTAAGCCAGGTTATCTTATTGACCAGTACCCTCTCCATCCCTCCGGGATTGGCCAGGGAGTGGGTGGTCAGCAGTAGTTTCATATTTTTCGTCCGTCTGCTGTGGAACGCACAGGAAAATGGCGAATACCAGGAATATGTCGGAGGATACCTTGCACCACACGATGAAATTCACCATAAGAATGGCAAAAAACATCAGTTTGTAGTCAGGAAATCTCTTCATACAAGTGGTGCCGACCTTGATGAAATAGGCAATGAAAGCCAACAATCCGAAAATTCCGAAATAAAACAGGAATCGGCAATATCCGATATCCGTCTGCATATAATAGCCGTAGAATATGCGTCCGATGTAATACGGATCCTTCATATATGGATTCTCGAAATAGCCGTTCCCAATCAGCCAGGTCTTGAGGTTGTCCGGGAATACGACCATACTCTTCAGGATTTCGTTGGAATGGACCTCCCATTTTCCCGTTTCAGCGAGTGAGAAGAAGCCTTCAAAGGCAAAGCGCAGATTATATCGGAATATCGGGCTGACATTGTACAATACCACGGAAATCACAACCGCCAATGCTGACATCCAGGCCACAACTTTCCACATCCGACCAAGGCCTTCCCCGCCACTCCTTTCTTCAAGAAATGTTATGATAATCAGATAGATGACCATCATTCCAATACCAATGGTAGTGGTTCTGGCAATCATATTCCCGATCACGGCGATAACCGCAAATGCGCAAACGTAAAGATAAACTTTCCAGAGTTCACCCCGCTTGGCACTCCTCCTCATCATCTCCGCTACCATCATCATTACAGCGCAGAACCTTGATCCGGCAACGTCAAGACTACATCCAATTCCATAAATTCTGTCATCCATCTTGCCCATAAAGCCGTAGCCGGCGAGAAAGGAGTCCACAAAAGACTTCAATGACGGGATGTATGACATTGAGATTGCAATCAGGCATTGTACCGTACAAAGTACTATCAGATAATTGCAGACCAACTCTACATCAACCTCCCCGTGGACCTTACCCATTGCCCTCACGACCACGAATGCCGCACCCAGCCACACTGCCATTGACACGAAATATGTAGCATAAGTATAGTCGTTCGTCGAGTTGTATGTCACGGCGGCAAATCCTATCAGTGATACAAGGAGAGCCAGACCGACTATCCCTATAAAATCCTTGTCAGGGACAATTTCCCCTCTTCGTGCAAAATGGAATGCCAGGACAACGAGTCCTACTCCCGCCATCACCATCTTCGTATTCATTCCGGGGAGGAATGAAAACTCGAAGGGAAAGAAGAAAAAACTTGTCAGTATAAGCAATCCGGCCATCGCCAGAAGTTTAAGCAGCTTCATCTGTATAACAATCTGTAAACTATCTTATAAACAATCAGGTGATACAGCCTCACCCCTGTCCAGAGATGTTTGGATGCCATCCACTGAAGAAAACGGGACCTGAATGAAAGTCTTTTATTCGCCAGAACATTGGCATTTGCCTCCGGATACCATTCTTCCCACAATCTGTATTGCTCCCTCTTATCGGAGATGAGGAAAGGGAACTTAATGCTGAGTTTAAAGTTCTTTATATCCTCCTCGATTCCATCACCGAATTTTCCCCTCAGGAAAGATACTGTCTCATTCACATTATACTGAATATCCGTCAGTTGCTTAGCGCTTTGGGTTTTCGAGAAAGCAGCCGTATTAGTCTGGATATAGTGATAAAGTGCCTCCGGCAAATATTTTACCCTATCCGCACAGGCTGTCAACCTGATCATGGTCATATCCTCGCCCATCGAGTGACCATCCGGAAAAACTATCCCGTTATCCGTATAGAGCCTGCGTCTTACAAGCTTGTTCCAGACATTGTACTTCACTGCGCCACTCAGGAACCCCTGTCGTAGCAGTTCCTCGCCAGACTCCAGACATAGGTTCGACATATACCTCTCATTCTTCTCGTAAGAAAGATAGAAATCACAATATACTATGTCAGCCTGTGATTTCTCCGCCACGGCATACATCTTTTCGAGCATATCCGGCTCTATCCAGTCGTCCCCATCACAATGAAAGACATACTTGCCCGTAGCCAGTCCCAGTCCGGTGTTTCTTGCTGCCGGAAGGCCACAGTTCCTACTATGGGAGACGATCCGTGCATCCCTATCCGGATATCTTGAGATTATGTCCCGGATAATGTCCACGCTATTATCTGGCGAACAATCATCCACGAAAATGCACTCAATCCCGTCCAGAGTCTGTTCCATCAATGAAACAGCGCAATGCTCCACGAACTTTTCAACACCATAGACAGGGACTATGACGGAAACCTTGGGCGTTTGATTCTCAGTATTTTGCATTTCCCGAAACAGTTCTCTTTATCCTTACCAGGCAACTCATAAATCTCTTGCCAAATAACCGGCTCAGGGCATTCTTGAAACGGGTAGACCTTGGCACCCAGGATTCAGCATAATGATGAATGGTGCGGGTGTTTTCTGTAATCTTCAGTTCCCTCGTGTCGTAGTCAATCGGGCAGAAAGAGTCTTTCGGATAGATAGTGAAACCGCAGCACTGCTGGATTTCACCCGTGTTTTCAAGACCTCTGGCTGACAGATACTCTGTCGTGATTTCTACTATGTTCTTCAGGCAATGGGTACCATCGGCGTTCAGGAAATGGAAAGTCCTATAAAGATTCAATAATTCCCAAATTGCTTCAGAACCTTTTGACGCAGCAAAGCCCAACCCCGGGTTCACTGTTATCTCCCCATTCCGATCACTTTCCACTCCCAGAAAATCACCTCTTTCCAATATATCATCCACCGGTCGTATAACCTCAACATCCGTGTCAAAATAGACTCCGCCATAGTGATACAGTATCCAGAATCGTGCATAGTCACTCACAAAGGCATACTTCCCAGCCGCGTATGCCTCCTTGGTATATGGAATCATATTCACATCGAAATTGCTCTCGTCCCAGCGCCTGATTTCATATTCCGGCAAATACTTCTTCCACGAAGCGATGCACTTCTCTGCGATCTTCGGCAAAGGCTTCCCTCCGAACCAACAATAATGTATAATCCTAGGTATCATTTGATTGCAGGCAAACGTTTATATTCATCCGAACGCAAAAAGCGCACAGCATCCCTGATAGAGTTATACTTGATAGTTAGGATATCTAATTTGAGTTTCAGCAGCGAAACCATGAATGCGAAGGTAAAAGCATATCCAATGCAAATGCAATCCCAGGCCTTAAGCAAGAGATTCTTTTCCGGCATAAAAATAAACCTGTGCCAAAAGATTGTCTTAAACCGGAAATCACTGTATATCAGCATATTTTCCTTCTCTTTAGTCAAATTACCGCCAGCATCCAGATGCTTTATACCGCTATTGTATGATGTCAGAACTTTCAATCCTGACAAGTACATTTTGTAGAACATTACCTGGTCATCGCCCAAAGCATATTGACATTCATCCAGCCAAAGTTCCTCCTCAAATCTAGTTTTTAGGAAAGCCGACTTCGAACAGAAGAAACATGGGCCGGCATTAGTCTGAGAAAGATATGTCGGCTTGACAGGATTGGAATTATAAGAATAGCCTGCAGTTCTCATCACTTTGTACCCCCAAACGCCATCATCTATTCTCGGTCTCATTCTCCCTGACAATGTCATCATCATTCCTGCAATTTTTGACCGTGACGCATTGTCAAAAACATCTGGAGATATCACATCCGCATTCTTCTCAATAATTTGCGAATACAGCACTGATACAGCGTCGGGTGCCAGATATACATCGTCATCCAAAAACAGCATATACTCAGTATCCACCTCATCATACCTCAACGCCCTCTGAGCCACCATTCCCTTCTTCACATACACATACCTCTCAATTCCTACTGTCTCTTTCGGAATCGGGTAGCCCTCTGCAATATAAACGATTATCTGCTTCGGGGGAATCGTCTGAGATACAAGAGAATTCAGGAGAGTCTGATATTTCTCCCCAGCTTTTCCCAATGTCCTGATTACTGCCGTGTACTCCATACTATCTTCCAATCATTGAACGCATTCTGTCAAACACTACCACTGCCGGCCTAAGGTTGTGGGTCAGCATCCAGGCCAGCATCTTGATTTTCCTGTTCACGAACGGGCAGGAAAAGATAAACTCTCTCCCGTCATTGAAGAGTTCCATAAACCGCTTATGGCCAGCAGGATCCAGAAGCAATTCCTGAGCGGACTTAAGCACACGCCAGCTCATCACCTTCCTGTAATCCTCATAAACTCCCTGCTCTTTAAAGAAGCGAATCGTATCCTGATATGCCCATTGCTCATCCGCCTCAGTCTTCCTGCTCATATTTGACATTATTGACGTCGGCCTGTAGCGGTAGTGGTAAAACGGCCTGTGAACATTCACGACCTTTTTAGCAAAATGACAGAGTCTGACTATGAGATGAAAGTCCTCGCAATAACTTATGCCCGCCGGAGATTTGAGGGAATGGTCTGCATACAATGACCGTTTGGCAATACTTCCCCAAATTGTTGTCATCATATACGCTATATATTTCGACATCGATTCTCTCTTGTCACTGCTCCAGGTAGGAAGCTTATAATATCCCGCATACGGCCCATATTTCGTGAAATCACCGAAAACCAGATCAGCTCCAGTAGCCTGCGCAGCCTCTATCAAGGACTCTATCATATCGGGCTCTATCCAATCATCCCCGTCAACATGCATTATCCACTCCCCTTTCGCAACTTCAAGTCCAGCATTCCTTGCAGAAGTAAGGCCCCCGTTCACCTTATGAACAACCTTAATCCTATTATCCCTCTTTGCATAATCATCACATATCCGGCCGCAGTCATCCGGACTCCCGTCATCCACGAGAATCAGTTCGAAATCAGGATACGTCTGGGCAAGGATACTGTCAATGCATTCCCTGATGTAATCCTCAACTTTATAAATAGGGACTATAATGGAGACTGTGCTCATAATGATTTCAATAATACTACAATCCGCGTTTTAAGGCGAAGAAGGCTAAGTGACCACGATGGCCTCAGAACAATAAACAGCCAATATTTGCAAATTCCCCTCACATTTTTAATCCTACGCAATGTACGATTATGTATATCTCCGATACCACACTCATTTAATATCTCTTCCCGTCTCTCATAATATGGGTCGTCAGAAATCGAACTCAATGTCCAATAATACATCATTACTGAGTTGTACCTGTATAATTCACTCAAGTCTTGATCAGTCGCGAAATCTGCCAGTTCAGCAAAAACATCACAAAGAGCAAACGAACATGTAAAGTTAGTATCTGACCCTGATTTTGACAAAGAATTATCCGTTTGACAATATGCATAAAAAATTTCCGGCATATACCCGCATCTTAGATTCGCCGACGCCAACAGCCTCGCATAGAAATCCATATCCTCAAGGAATGTCATGTGCAGGTTAAATCTAATATTCCCAATTATGGTACGCTTAATTATACACAACACGGTAAACCATTCTCCACAAAAAGCCTCATGAACAAGTACTGCAGGGCTGAAAACAATCCCGTAAAGATGGGCCTTCTTATCCAGAGATTTCTGCATATTCAGGTTTCCATCTTTATCAGCAATTGAATAATCAAACCGAAGAATATCAAGATCATTCTGAACAGCATACGTTATCAACTTGAGATACGCCTCGTTATCAAGCAAGTAATCATCAGCATCCTGAAAAAGCACATACTGCCCTTCTGCCAGAGTCAATCCAAGATTTCTCGCTGCAGATGGGCCGCTGTTCTCTTGATGAAAGACTCGGATGCGGCTATCCCTCGTAGCATATTCATCACAAATCTCACCGGACTTGTCCTTGCTGCCGTCATTGATGAGAAGGCACTCGAAATCGGTGAAAGTCTGGGCCAGGACGCTGTCTACACAGCGTCTCAGGGTCGATTCCGCATTATATACCGGTATTATTACTGAAATCTTCGGATTGCTCACGACAGTATTTTCTTCAGTTCTTCTTCAGTGAGACCGGTTACGTCAAGGATGAATTCAAAGGACATTCCCTTTGCTTTCAGATTAATGGCAGTCTTGGCAAGAGCCTTGACAAGACCGCGTTCCTCGCCTTTATGTTCAGCGTAGGCCATTCTTGAATAATAATCGTATTCTCTCATAATTTCCTCCTCGTATTCGGCTAATTTCTTTTCGTCAAAATGTGCTACCTCGGCCGCATCGAAAAGCCCCTGATGCGGCTATCCCTCGCAGCATATTCATCACAAATCTCACCGAAACGGTCCTTGCTGCCGTCATTAATAAGTAAGCACTCGAAATCGGCAAAGTCTGAGACAGGACGCTATCAACACAACGGCAAATGGTTGTTTCTGCGTTATATACTGGTACTATTACCGAAATTGCCGGATTGCTCACAATGCTATTAGTCGTTCAAAATGCGGCTTCTTAATTTGCCATAATACTATCAAAAATCTTCTCCCACTGATTGACAATTATATCGACAGAAAACTGTTGAGACTTTAAGAACGCATTGTATGAAAGTCTCCTTCGCTTTTCCTCATTATCCATCAAGTCCTCAAGTCGATTCCTATACGTAGACAAATTATGTTCTGGGACAAGAACGCCATCTTGCCCATCTATTATCCTTTCTGCAATACCTACATTGCCAAATGTGACTGGGATACAACCATAAGTCATACCCTCGACCAATGCCATTCCAAAACCTTCCGACTCCGAAGTCAGGCAAATGAATGATGCCCTACGATAGTAATCTAATAATTCTTTTTGATGCCCATCAAAAGAAACATTTTGAAGCTTATTGCGTTCTACATAATCCCTCATCTTTTGGAGCTGATCCCCTTCCCCGACAAAGATCAAACGCCAATCTTCATGCTTTGAACACAACATCTTCCAAATTTTCAATAGCCGAATAGGTTTCTTAATTACAGAATCTATTCTCCCTACGTAAAGAATTATCTTCTCTTTATGGAAAGTTGAAAAAGGCTCTTGCTCGGTACCTGACGGATTGATAACCGTAAATATATTGGCTTTTATCGGGCTAATCCTTTTTTCAAATGCTATACAATCACTATCAGAAAGCATAAAAACCGCCGCTGAATCATTTGCCAACGCTCGATAATGAGCCTTTAACCCTTTTTCGAGAATAAACCTTTTATAGTATATATATATCGGATAACCGCATATCTTCAATAACCACTTCAACAAACCCGCAACTGACTTATCGCATCTTAACATACGAGAATACGACATATCCATCTTAACAAGCCCATCTTCAGATGTATGAACCACTGAAATGGTTTTAGCCAATCGTAGGACATTATTCATAACAGGAGCATAGCCCTGCTGGTTAACAACTATATCAATCTTCTTATCGCAAAGAAATCTTTTATAGGCTTCGATATTTATGCTGTTGCGGAATCCCCCAACTTCTGGCAGGATTATCAGTTCTACAGGGTAATTATATTGGCAAGATGTTGGCTCAGGAGCTGTTTCGCATAAATACCAAACATTATAACCTCTACGGATGAATTCTTTTGCAAGAATATCCGTTACCCGCTCCACACCTCCCATATAGGGATTAAATGGATGTTTTCCGACAAATGCAATATTAAATCGACTCATCTGTTCTTCTCAAGCAACTAGTCTCTAATCTAACTGTTTTCTTCCTCCAAACAAAAAATCGGAACGGATACAAGCACCTGAACATCAACCATGTACGCAAATATGCACATGTACCTAGATGCTTGCTAGCCCTAAGTGAGATACGTTCAATGTCACGATTCTCGTACCAAAGTCGACCATTGACAGCCATATCATCTCGGCAAAGATCAAAAGCACATTTAACAAGTGCGATTTCATACTCCGAACAATCTACGTTCAAGGAAGAATACGCCTCATCTCGTTTGACGATATTATACACAGCGTCTTTAACAGTCCGTTGATACTTAATGTGAAAAAAAGTCGCTGGTTCCATGTATAGATATGAAAACTTTCTATCCATATCAAATGGCAGGACTCTAATTGATTGAACTCCATTCAAATACATCATTACAAAGAGATTGTCCTCGCCAATGAAAATATGAGTATCAAATCTAGTCTTGCCGACTAGTTTTCTTTTGAACAACTTCGTCCAAGGAGCTGAAAAAATGCTACGGTTCAAGTGGCTTCCAATTAGGTGCCTGAAGTTCAAATAAAGCCCATCAGGAAGATAATCCCAAAATTACCGTGCACAATCTCATTATTCCTAACTCTCAAAAACCACCAATTACGAGATCCGCATCAAGATGGCCGGAAAACGACTCCAGATATTTCTCCCCCACCCAGTCATCACTGTCCACAAACGCAATCCATTCGCCTGTGGCATTGTCCAGGCCAACATTCCGGGCTGAACTGACTCCACCATTCTCCTTATGGAAAACCCTGACGCGGCTATCCCTGATAGCATATTCATCACAAATCTCACCGGACTTGTCCTCGCTGCCGTCATTGATGAGAAGGCACTCGAAATCGGTGAGAGTCTGGGCCAGGACGCTGTCCACACAGCGTCTCAGGGTCGATTCCGCATTATATACCGGTATTATTACTGAAATCTTCGGATCGCTCACGACAGGATTTTCTTCAGTTCTTCTTCGGTGAGACCGGTTACGTCAAGGATGAATTCAAAGGACATTCCCTTTGCTTTCAGATTAATGGCAGTCTTGGCAAGACCCTCGGCAAGGCCCTTGGCAAGACCCTTGGCAAGACCGCGTTCCTCGCCTTTATGTTCAGCGTAGGCCATTCTTGAATGATAATCGTATTCTCTCATAATTTCCTCCTCGTATTCGGCTAATTTCTTTTCGTCAAAATGTGCCACCTCAATTGCCCAATGCCTGACGGAGAAAACCAAGGCTTTTCCGACGCTTTTCTTCCAGAATCGCGTTGACCTTCGTCCAGTCAATATTCGAGGACGGTATATGGTCAGAGTCAATAGAGACTAGCCGGTCCATCAGGCCGAACTGACCCAAAAGTGAATTGAATCTCGCCATTCCCCTGAAACCATTGCCAATGCACAGGAACGGCTTGTTGTATATGATGGAGAATACGCAGGCGTGGAATGAATCGGTGATAACATATTCCGCATCTCTGAAACCTCTCAGCCAGTTCTCCACCGGAGGCTGCTGCCTGTTGCTCAGTTTCGGTTCATTATCTCCCATCTCCACTTTCGAGTTGACCCTGAACGGCGTCAAACCACGTTCCTTGGCAACATTGTCAATAATTTCATCCGTACGCTGTGACTCATCCAGAATGTAGGTCATCAGATTCCCGGAAGACAGAGGAGCTTCCACTGAAAGATTATCGTAATCCTCTGATGTCAACAACATTGTCGGGTCAAGCGTGCAAACCGCATCAATTCCGAATATCTCCCTGCATAGCTTGATTCCGGACTCCTCTCTGACTGAAACGGCATTGAACATTGGCATCAGACTCCTCGCCATTGCCCTTTCTTCATCCGAATACTCATCGTGATCAACTCCGAATGAGGCCGAATATGAAATTCTCCTGGTCTCTGCCGAATCAAGAAAATTCAAGAAGAACTGCCCAAGGTTCATAGCAAACAGTGGTCGCCATACTTGATCACTGCCAACCACGAAAATGTCATAGTCCCCAGCCAAGCCAATTCCCCATTCCTTCTCTTCAAGATATCTACAATGTATGTTATTCTCTATAAATTTATCCGTATACTTCCGAATCCATTTATACGGATTCTCAAAAACCGGAAGTTTCCTGTCCCCACAAAGAAATTTACGGTACAAGCGCTTTACCCAAACAAAAGGCATCTGCCAAGCAGGATGAAGATGCAAAAACCAAGGCTGCGGCTGAAGATGCTCTACCTCATGTCCTAATCTTTCCAGAGCAGTCTGCAGCGCATAAGCCTGGAGTAGGCAACCATAGTTAGTCTCGAAGCGCAAGGTCAGTATCGCTATCTTCATAATCCAATAATCCTGAATAGTTTATGCCTGATTCTGCCAAGCAGGGATTCGTCGTACATCCTGGCATAAGCCCTGCTGAAAGAGCCGCTCCGGTCCAGGACTGAAAAGAAATAAGCCCTGTTGATGTGCGGCCGGACAGAATGTGAATAAGCCTGATTACCCAATACTGCCGAGGACATATCAACTTCAGTCATCTCAACATCAAGCCCTTCCAGGGCCATTTCCCCTTTCCCGGTATTCACCAGTACTATGCTGCAACCCTTGTCATCATCGAAGTCCGGCATCACATTTTCAATACCCCAGAAATCACCGAGGGTGATATCTGCTCCGGAACGGCCGGACTTGAACTTGCAGGAGTGACAGGAAGGGCGGAGAGTTACATTGTCAAGGAAAAGACGCATGTAGTCATTGTCCCTGTAGCATTCGCTGTTTTCATTGACCTGTAAATGGTAATTCCTCCATCCTTCCCTCTTTTCCCTGAATTTCACCCTTTGCGCTCCGGGAAATCTATCCTGTATATACTTCTTCCAAACTGCCGGGCTTGGTGCCCCGTGGCAAATCACCTCGACAGTCAGCAGATTCTCATAATCTCTGCCAAGATAAGCTCTTAGCCCTGAAATCTGGCATGGTGTTCCTGTAAAGAGCACCCTCCTGCCGCCGGTCAGAAATCCCTTTGCCTCGGCAAAACTGTCTCCAACCCTGCTCTGGACATATTTTGAGCCCCTGAGGCCATCCAGTTCATAAAGACTGCTGACGCAAGTGTGCTCCGCCTCGAGACTGTCATTCATACGGCAGCCGAATACGACGCCTCCTTCCTTCAGCACTTTCTCTGCCACTAGTGAGAATACCCCGCCTGAACTGCTTGAAAGCCTGATTGTCTCATCATTCGCCTTGGCAGCATAGGCTTTCGGCGCAGCCATCTGCCTTTCGCTTTCCAACGCCGGACATACCTTCTCACATCGGCCGCAATCCACACAGAGAGCAGAATCCATTTCCGGATAGAGGAAGCCTTCACGGTCCTCCTGCATTGAAATACAATGCTTCGGGCATATCTGTGCACAGGCGGCGCATCCGCAGCAAACGGCCCTATCAGCAAGCCTTGACATACAATCTTTTAACAAAAGCTTTAGCCTTGTCAATCAGGAATCTGCGCTCGTTGTTCGAGCATCCGACAAAAAGAATTGACAGAAGCACTGTCACTACGCTTGTAAATCCCACTGTCACGAAACGCTGCCAGCCGTAATCCATTTCAAGATGAATGATGAAGGGCAATATGACAGCGACAACAGTAACTGCCGTGACATTGAGCAGCACGGTCCTGATGAAACGGCCTACAGGAAGTCCGGCCATTTTCCGCAGGAAAAGAAGCCTAGCGAAAAGGCAGGCAATGTCCACCAGAATCGCTACGATATATGTTGACTCCGGATTGAAGCCGGCCTTGAGACAGAGGTAAGAAAGCGGAAAGTTCAGCATCAGGATTCCGCCTACGACTATCTGATAGTTCCTTATCCGCCCGGTAGCATTCTGAAGATTGATCAGGGTATTCGACAGTGTCCCTATCAATGAAAGCATCAATGTCAGCCTGACAAAGTCAATGCTGTGCTCGGGATACTTTCCCAGCCAGATTCCAAGGATGAACTCCGTTTCCAGCAGAATCGGAACTGCAAAAAACAAAATGATGTAAAACGAAAATTTCGAACCCCTCTCTACAAGAGAGTGTGCATATTTCAAATCCCCTGCCGCATAGAGTTTCGTGATCTGCGGATTGAGGGCAGTCATAAAGTTGGAGGCGAACGAGGACACTGCTCCATTCACCGAGCCCGCAATGCCTCTTGCCGCATTCAGAACCGGTCCTACAAACAGGTTATACAGCAGATTGACACCCTGGTCCTTAAGCAGTCCTGCCGTGCATCCAATAAAGTTCCAGGTGGCAAATCCGCCCATCTCCCTGAAGATTTTCCTGTCAAACGAAAGGCTGAACCGGCATTCCTCAAATCTGCTCCTGCAATAGAGGACATACAGGGCCTGCATCAGGACACCGAGAGCGACTACCAGCAGCGCATACACTATCAGCCTGTCCTTCACTGCGGAACAGTATGCTATGAGAAGCACAATCCCAAGTCTGGCGAAAATTTCGAAAATCCCGAACCAGGCGAAGGCTCCCATCTTCTCATGGGAAATGATCGTGGACGTAAACGGCACTGTGAGCAAGCCGAATACGAATGACAGAATCGAAGCCTGGAACACCACTCCTGCCGCCCCCATTCTTTCGGCCGGAATTGTCATCTTATTGTTCAAAAACCAGATACCGACAGTTTCCGAAGCTATGACAATGACGGCAGCCAACGCCATCTGTATGAGCAATGATGTCTCGAATACTGTCTTGAGCCTCTCCTTGTTGCCAGTCCCCAGCTCAAACGTGAGGAAACGGCTGACGGACGATGTCAGCGCCGAGGAAATCAGCGAGAACATCGACACGAATCCGCCCACGGCTCCGTATATGCCATAATCCTCAACGCCGAGGGCATTGAGCAGGACTCTGGAGGTATAGAGGGAGACCAGCATGCCCACCAGCATCCTGGCATAGAGCATCAGCGTGTTCTTCGCGATGCGGCGGTTGTTGGCGGAGTGGTCCGCCATCATATTTTGCTCGGTAGTGTCTTTAGTCATTGGCTTCGCGCGGAAGATTCCTGATATCTTCACCTTCCTGCTATTTCAGAAATGATGTCATTGACAATATATGTGTCCGACATGATCTGGTAGCCATATTTCGGGTCATGAATACGCTGCCCCGTCTGCGAACGATAGAAAATCAGCATTGCCCGTTTGGAAGATATCTGAAGTTCCTCCGCAAGTTGCATTATAATGCGGGTTATTTTTCTATACAATATGTAATCTTTCATAATGTCTCAGAATGGTCAAACACCATATAGTTGTCGATTATCTCTTGGTTCAATATGCACACTTGATGCCGCAACTGTTCATTGACAAGTCTATCCATTGCCTGACTTGCTGACATATATCCGTCAATGTAGGCATCAACTGTGGAGATTACTCTATCATCAGCAATTCCCCCCTCAATCCAATCATAGCCTTCCCATGGTCTACAATTCTTCCGGCTTTGAGCTATGAAGTCAAGCCACTCGACATTATATTCCGGAAAGACCTTTATTCTGTATCTGTCATCGGTTATAAATCTATCAACCTCAAATTTATATATGTTCAATACAGCATCAGAGCCAGGCCTGCGACCAGCTTTGGTAAAAGCCCATTTCACAGCCTGTTCGCGGTCGTTGGTCACATAAAAACCCGGGCCGAAATCAAGATCACTACGCCCTACGTGTGTCAACGGTTGAGAAACTTTTATGACAGCACCATGATAAAGAATATGGTCATTCGTGAGCATGTTCATAGTTGTCGAGCGTTTCAATTATATCATCTGCCACATAATCCGCACTTTGTGTATGAAGAGTGTCATAAAACCGAAATAATCGTGACTCTATGAGGCCATGGGATTCAAGTTTCTCTATCAGCTGACTTGGTGAGATGTCCAGTTTTGCTGCCGCTTTTTCAATGGCAATAATGCAAAACTGAATAACATCACTTTCGTATGTTCTCGGTGAACCTTCCATTTTCGTCAATTTAGTCCGTCAAATATAAAAATTTTTCACTAAACAACGGAACTTCTGCGTTATTCCTACCTGATCACCTGCACCAGCTCCGGATGGACCAGTGCCCTGGCGACGGCGATGACTCCTTCAATATGAATGACCAGACGGCGGTCGCGGGCACCCTTGACTTTCAGGAAAACACCCTCCTGGCCTTCGAGAGGGCCGGCGGTAACGCGGACGCGGGTGCCTTTGGAGAGATTCAGTTCCTCCGGCTGGAAGTATAGAAGGGTCTCCTCGTAATCCGCGGTGGCGGCTATGAAGGGACGCATCTGGGAATCAGGTACTATTATCTTTGCCCCGGCCCGCTTATCCATCATATACTGGAGATACGGGATTGTCATATCTTCCTTCAGCTGCCTCATCCCGGACGGGGTCATATAGACGAAAATCAGGTTGTGAATCGCAGGTACGAGGATTTTCTTGCCTTTGTTCCTCGGATCGGTGCTAAGTTTCTTGGGGATGTAATTTTCAATGCCTAACTTGTTCAGGATAGCCTCGGCTGCCAGCTCGCGACGGTAGGTCACGCGCATTGCAAACCATATTTTATTCTCTTCCGGCATCCTGACACAGTTATCCGCATATCAAATACTCTGGGGCTTGAAATCCAATATAAAATATTGAAAATCAATCAATTACAAGAGACTGCGTCTCTTTTTCCCGAAAAACGATGACATAATGATACACTAACCGGAAAAGGTTAAGAATAGGTGTAATGGTTATTATATCAGTCAGTTTCTCTTTGCTCAGGCAAATTTATGCTATATTTCCAATAATTCAAAATAATTTGAAGTTCAAAATAGTTCAAATTGTAGTTTTGGCACCCCCCCCATAAATAATTGGCATTTAAACAATTAAAGGCACGGACAAAACAGCAATCCGGATGGCTTTGCCCGTTTGTCCGTGCCTGATTTTGGCAGTATATTTTCAAGATTAGCGATTTGCCATCTTCGCAAGGAACAGCTTGATTGTGTTCTCCATGAGACAGGTGATGGTCATCGGACCTACACCGCCGGGAACCGGAGTTATAACTGAGGCGAGAGGCTCGACAGCATCGTAATCCACATCTCCGCAGAGCTTGCCGGTGAGAGGGTCACGGTTGACGCCGACATCGATTACAACAGCCCCTGGAGCCACCATATCCGCCGTCACGAATCTCGGGCGGCCGATGGCGACAACGAGAATTTCGGCCTGCCTTGTCACTGAAGGGAGGTCAACGGTGCGGCTGTGGCAGATGGTGACAGTGGCATTGCGGTCAAGGAGGAGCTTGGCAACAGGGAGTCCGACAATCTGGCTGCGGCCGATCACGACTGCCCTCTTTCCCTTGATTTCCACGCCTGCCTCGTCCAGCATTCGGATGATGCCCTCAGGTGTGCAAGGCACGGTGCAAGGCTGCTTCTGCCAGAGAGAGGCGACATTGAGAGGGTGGAAGCCATCAACGTCCTTGTCCTTGGAAATTGCCGCAATGACCTTGTCCTCGGAGATATGGTCAGGCAGAGGAAGCTGGACGAGGATGCCGTCCACGGTGTCATCAGCATTGAGACCGGCAATGATGTCGAGGAGTTCTGCCTCGGTGATGTCAGCCGGCTTGAGGATGGTGGTGTTGCGTATGCCTACTACTTCGGAGGCCTTGGCCTTGCCGCGGACGTATGACTGGCTGGCAGGGTCCTCGCCTACGAGGATGACTACCAGGTGCGGAACGCGGCCGTATTTTTCAGGGAAGGTGGCTACCTGGGCGGCCATTTCCGCTTTCAGTTTTATGGAAAGTTCTTTTCCGCTTATTACTTTTGACATGGATTTGGGATTAATTTTGTGTTTAGATGCCCGGTCAGGCCGGGCATGACAAAAAGGGATTCACAGAGCCCAGTGGCCGATGTCAGTCCTGTGGAAGAGGTTGTCGCATTCGATGGAGTTCACGGCATCCAGGGCCTTGTCCCTTGCTTCGGACAGGGTCGGAGCTCCTGCAAGGACCATCAGCACGCGGCCTCCGGAAGTCACCAGGGAGCGTCCGGTGCCGTCGAAATCCTCGTGACCCTCGCCAAGCAGGGCAAGTGAGGTCCCCATGTGGTAAACCTTGACGTCATCCGGCAATGCCTTCAGACCCTTGATTTCAAAGCCCTTGGCATAAGAGCCGGGATATCCCCTGGATGCAAGTACGAAACCGATGTGCGGTTTCCTGTCCCACTTCACCTCAGGAATCGGACGATGCTCGGCCACCGCAAGGAAAATGTCGTAGATATCCGACTCCAGAGCAGGGAGCACGACCTCCGTTTCAGGATCGCCGAAACGGCAGTTGAATTCTATGACCTTGATTCCGTCCGGGGTCTTCATCAGGCCTCCGTAGAGGACTCCCCTGAAAGGGATTCCTTCCTCCGCCATTCCAGCGGCAACAGGCCTCATGATATGCTCCAGGGCATATTTCTCATCTTCGGCATTGACAAAAGGAAGTCCGGTATAGGCTCCCATTCCACCGGTGTTAGGGCCCTCGTCACCGTCGAAGGCGCGCTTGTGGTCCTGGGCAAGAATCATCGGAACCACTTCCTTTCCGTTCACGAAACAGAGGAAGGAGAACTCGGGGCCGGTGAGGAATTCCTCCACGACCACCTTGCCGTGTCCGAACCTGTCGTCGAGAAGCATGTCCTTGAGCGTATCGTCAGCCTGCTGGAGATCCTCGGCGATGACAACGCCCTTTCCGGCTGCGAGTCCGTCATATTTGAGTACTACCGGGAACTTTCCTTCCCTGACGTATGCCAATGCCTCATCATACCCGGAGAATGTCTGATAAGCCGCTGTAGGGACATTGTGTCGAGCCATGAGAGCCTTGGCGAAATCCTTGCTGGACTCGATGACGGCAGCTGCTTTTGAAGGACCGAAAATCTTCAGCCCGCGCGCCTCGAATTCGTCAACTATGCCGGCAGCGAGAGCCGACTCGGGCCCTACAACGGTAAGGTCAATGCCCTGAGCCACAGCGAAATCCGCCAGTTCAGCCACATTGGTATCCTTTATCGGGACACATTCGGCCTGCATTGCAATTCCGGCATTGCCCGGAGCGCAGAAAATCTTCCCAACCCTGGACGAACGGGAAAGAGCGTCCACGATGGCGTGCTCCCTGCCGCCTCCGCCCACTACCAGAACCTTGGCTTTATTCGTATTTGTATCC
>JALFFZ010000172.1 GCA_022777585.1 Bacteroidales bacterium
TGTCAAGCTCGGACTTGCGGGCGGTCCGCTCATCATATCCATCCTTCTCGGCTATTTCGGACCGAAAATGAAGATTACCACCTATACCACAGTGAGCGCCAATATGATGCTCCGTGAAATAGGCATCTCATTCTTCCTTGCCGCTGTCGGACTTGGCGCAGGTGCCAACTTCATCAGTGCAATTGTGAACGGAGGATACTGGTGGATTCTTTACGGCTTCCTGATTACGGTCGTTCCTATTATAGTCACCGTGCTTGTGGCAAGGCTCGCATTGAAGTTGAATTTCTATCAGATCTGCGGTCTCATTGCCGGTTCCACGACAAACCCTCCGGTGCTTGCCTTTGCCCAGGGAGCATACGGAACTGATTATACCTCAGTTAATTATGCGACAGTGTATCCATTGTCAATGTTTATGCGTGTACTTGCGGCACAGTTGCTGATTCTTTTTACTCTATAAATTGTGATTGACCTTGTTTATCCTCCGGAGCCTGCCCCGATACTTCCCGCCCCGACGGCAGATGCGCCTTCCACAATGATGGCGCAGGCAGGCGAGATGCTTCCCATTATCAGGGAGAACGGGATTGTGTATGCGCAGGCGACAAGAAAGTATTGCCACGGCGGCTCTTTCCTCCTTCATCCGGTGGTGCATCTGCATATTATCAACCGCAATGCCGAGCTGTATCTCCAGAAACGCTCGATGAAGAAGGATCTTCTTCCCGGCAGATGGGATACCGCGGTTGGGGGGCACGTGGATTACGGGGAGTACATATCGGAAGCACTTCACCGAGAGGCTGCGGAGGAACTCGGATTCTATGACTTCAATCCGCTCCACCTTGGCAACTACGTGTTCCAGAGCAATATGGAGCGTGAGATGATTAACGTTTTCGCAGCTGTCGGCAATTTTGAACTGCATCCTGATGAGGATGAGGTGGACGAAGGGCGCTACTGGCCTCTCGATGAGATTGAGGCAAATATAGGCCAGTCCGTGTTTACCCCGAATTTTGAGGGAGAGTTCAGGAAAATCAGGAAGTCGCTGGAGGCTCTCCTGTGATATGACAGTAACCAATAATTGCAGACTATGAAAACTTTAATCACCATCCTTGCCGCATTGGCGACTCTTATCCCTGCATCCGCCGCTTCTGACGGCAATGTCAGGCTGACTGACAATGTGAATCCGTTCCTGGGCACAGCCACATTGTGGGAGGAATCCGACCTGCATTATGTCAGAAAGCGCCAGTCCAGGACCTGGGGAGCGGAGACTTTCCCCGGCGCATCCCTTCCGAATGCGATGATTCAGGCGAGTCCGGTGACCATGTTCAGAAGCGGTTCCGGATATCAGTATGAGGACAACCTCATATACGGTTTTGCCCATACCAACAAGGGGCATTGGAACCTGCTGCATCTTCCTGTGCTTCCGGTTTTCGGTGACGTCGATCCCGAGGACTACGCTTCTTCGTTCAGCCACGGCAATGAGAGTGCCAGACCCGGATACTACAGCGTTTTCCTGGACCGTTACGGAGTCCTGGCGGAACTCACCACCACCCTGAGATGCGCCTTTCACAGATATACATTCCCTGCGGACACCGACAAGGAAGTTCTGGTCGATATCACGAGAAACAACAACAGGGTGACGGACTGGGACATCAGGACCTGCGGAGACAATGCATTCTGCGGCCGCCAGAACGGCGAAGGCACCATCTATTTCTATGCAACCTCCAATTATTCCATTGATGATATTGAACTCAAGTCCGGCGGCAGGTCGCATTCGGTAGCTGTTCTATCTTTCAAAAACAGCAGGGGAGACAAGCCGCTGGAACTCAGATTCGGGTTCTCATTCACAAGTGTCGAGAATGCCAGGGCTAATCTCGAGGCCGAGATGTCCGCCAAGGATTTCGAGCAGGTCAGAAATGATGCGGACAATGTCTGGGAGAATCTCCTTTCGTCAATACGGGTAGGCGGAGGCACCGAAAGGCAGAGGCGTATTTTCTATTCCTGCCTCTACAGAGCCTTCATGTGGCCCTGCCTCAGAAGTGACGTCAATGGAGACCATACTGATGTGAGGGGGAATATCGTGAATTCCGGATATGATTATTACACTCTTCCTTCATTCTGGGATGACTACCGCAATAAGCTGATTCTTTTGGCTATGGTGAGACCGGATGTGGCCTCGGATGTAGCCGCATCCATCATCGAGATGGGCGAGAAAGGAAGCGGATATATGCCTACATTCTTCCACGGAGACCATGCGGCTGCATACATTGCAGGCATCTGGTCCCGCGGCGTAAGGGAAGGTTATGACATCGATAAGGCTTATAGACTGCTGTACCGCAATGCCACTGTGCCCGGAAAAGGGGGACGCCGATATCTTGACGAGTATCTCGACAAGGGCTGGATTGCGGAGAAGGATACCGTCAATGTACCATATTATGACGAGTACAAGGGTGCGGTTACCAAGACTCTGGAGTATGCCTACGACGACTATGCAGTGGCACAGGTGGCCAGGGCGGTGGGTGACAGGCCAGG
This sequence comes from Bacteroidales bacterium, assembly GCA_022777585.1. GTDB lineage: Bacteria > Bacteroidota > Bacteroidia > Bacteroidales > UBA932 > Cryptobacteroides. The sequence goes on from JALFFZ010000172.1 coordinate 2,524, forward strand.
TTACAGGCTGATGATGAAGCATTCCCGCAACTGGAAGAATGTATTCGACCCTTCCACCGGATTCTTCAGGGGAAGGATTGCTGACGGTTCCTGGATCAGGGACTTCGACCCGTTCTATCCTTATTTCCAGTATATGTACAGGGAGTCCAATGCCTGGAACAATCTTTTCTACCCTCCTCACGACCGTAAGGGACTGATAGGCTTGTATCCTTCGAAGGCGGTGATCGAGGCCAAGCTGGATTCTTTATTCACTGAGCCGTGGAGGGGATATGAGGTGGAAAACCTTACCGGCTTCATCGGCAATTACTGCCACGGGAATCAGCCCGGTCACAGTATCCCGTATATGTATGCCCTCATCGGGAGACAGGAGAAGACACAGGAGGTCCTGAACTATATTATGGACAATTTCTACGATATGGGAGCGGAGGGTCTGGCCCTTGCCGGAATGGACGACGCCGGAGAGATGACATCCTGGTATGTCCTCAATGCCATCGGCATCTATACCTACTCTCCTGCGGATCCTGAATATTTCGTATCCGTTCCGCTTTTTGACGAGACTGTCTTTACCCTGGGTGACGGACGCCGGTTCACCATCAGGAAAAACGGGGAGGGAGTACATATTGACTCGATCCGCTGCGGCGGAAAGAAGTTGAAAGGCTGGTTCGTGGGGCATGACCAGCTCGTGGACGGAGGGCTCGTCATCAATGTGAGATAAGTCCGTTTTTTTGATACAGGACGCCAGTCGGGAAGTCCGGACTGTTCTTTGAGGATAATAAAATAACATGTGTTTCCTAACACCTGTTATTTTATTATATTTGCATCCGGATCTAATTGCAAGTAATATGAAACGTACATTGAAAACAGTATTCGGCCTGGCACTTATTGCTGCCGGTGTAATCGGGATTCTCGCATTTTCGGGAGTCATAAATCTCACATTCTCAATTGATGGCTGGTGGACATTGTTTATCATCATCCCCTGCATTGCCAGTCTTTTCACCGGAAAGGATATTATCGGATCGCTGATGGGAATCAGCGTTGGTGTCCTGCTTCTTCTGGCTGCGAGGGGTATTGTTCCGTGGAATGCGATATGGATGTATCTCCTTGCCATTGTGGTTATCGGAGTGGGATTGAAGATGGTGTTCAATATAGGAATTTGCTCATCAGGCTTCAAGAATATGAAATGCGTGGTCGAGGACGGAAAGGAGATACGCTGTGTGGAGAATGCTTTCGGCTATCAGAAAATTTCGCTTTCCGGAGCCAAGATTGAGGGTATCAGAATCAAGAACAGTTTCGGTTCCGTCTGTCTGGATTTGCGGGGAGCAATCATCGAAAATGACATTGACATAAAGGTGGAACTCGCATTCGGCGGTATGGCAATCTGGACTCCTGAGGGATGCCAGGTAAAAACAGCGGTCAACAGCGGTTTCGGTGGCGTTGGAGACAAGAGGACATATAAGGAGGAACCCTCAAAGCCGGTGATATTCATCACGGGAAACTGTGGCTTTGGAGGTATAGTGCTCGGATGATCAAGACGATACCATGCCCAGACAAGCTCGCTTTACAAAAGAGATGATATGCGGAGTCGCGATTGACATCATCCGTGAGGAAGGCTCTGCCGCTCTTTCGTCGCGCAATATCTGCAGCAAGATGGGTTGCTCCGTCAGTCCCA
>JALFFZ010000041.1 GCA_022777585.1 Bacteroidales bacterium
TCAGTGAAGAAAGGCGGCAATGCGGACTATCTCTATTACGGTGACAGAATCTCCGATGCTGACGCCACATCGCTTCCCGGCTCAGGCGTCAGATACATCAATGCCTGCCCGGTATTCGGAATGAATGGAGAATATGAGCCGTTCATCAGCGCCACCCAGCCAGACGGAAACATGACACTGGATGTCAAAGTCGAGTCCTGGGAATGCCCGGACGGCGAAAATGCAGTAATCCTGCTCAAGGACAGAATCTATCCTTTCTACATTGAACTGCATTTCAGGGCTCGGACTGAATGCGATATAATAGAGACCTGGACCGAGATTCACCACGAAGCCAAAAAGGAGGTGACATTGAACCGCTTCGGTTCCGCAGTCCTTCCTATAAGGAGAGGAAATGTCTGGGTATCACATCTTTACGGCAGCTGGGCCAATGAAGCCAGAATCGTTGAGGAAAGACTTGAGCCGGGCCAGCTTGTAATTCAGAACAGGGACGGAGTCCGCAACTCGATGAAATCCCACGCCGAGGTGATGATCTCCCTTGACGGAAAAGCCCGGGAGAACAGCGGCAGGGTCATCGGAGCCGCCCTTTGCTACGGGGGAAACTACAAGATCCTCTTCGAGACTGACAACTCCGACTTCCACAGGATGATTGCAGGCATCAACGAGCAGAACTCCGAATACCATCTCCGCAAGGGAGAACGCTTTGTAACCCCTTTCCTCGCCCTCACCTACAGCAAGGAGGGTCTCGGCGGGGCAAGCCGCAGTTTCCACAGATGGGGCCGCGAACATATGCTCGCCCACGGGGACAGGGAGCGCAAAGTCCTGCTGAACAGCTGGGAAGGAGTGTACTTCAATATCAATGAGGAAGGAATGCACAATATGATGTCCGACATTGCCTCAATGGGTGGAGAACTCTTCGTTATGGATGACGGATGGTTCGGGGAAAAATACCCGAGAGTGAATGACAAGGCCGGACTTGGAGACTGGATGGTGGACAGGAGGAAATTGCCTGACGGAGTAAAGGGACTGGTGAGCGCCGCAGCCGACCGGGGCATACGCTTCGGCATCTGGATTGAGCCGGAAATGCTCAACACAACCAGCGAACTTTACGAGAAGCATCCTGACTGGGTCCTCAACGCCCCGGGAAGAGAGCCAGTTACAGGACGCGGAGGCACACAGATGGTGCTTGACCTCTGCAATCCTGAGGTACAGGACTTCGCTTTCAAGGTGATTGATGACATAATGCAGGAGAATCCTGAAATTGACTATATCAAATGGGATGCGAACATGTCCCTGCTCAGCTTCGGCTCACCTTATCTTCCGGCGGACCGCCAGAGCCACATTTACATTGAATATCACAGGGGGCTTGAGAATGTGTGCAGAAGGATGAGGGAGAAATACCCTGACCTCACAGTCCAGCTCTGTTCCAGCGGAGGCGCAAGGGCGAATTACGGACTTCTGCGCTACTTCGACGAATTCTGGGTAAGCGACAATACCGATGCCCTCCAGAGGGTCTACATGCAGTGGGGAACCTCCTATTTCTTCCCTGCAATAGCAATGGCCAGCCACATCAGCGCCTCCCCTAACCATCAGACAGGCAGGAAAATCCCTCTCAAATACAGGATTGACGTGGCAATGAGCGGAAGACTGGGTATGGAAATCCAGCCGAAGAATATGACGGAAGAGGAGAAAGGCCAGTGCAGAAAGGGCATCGCCGACTACAAAAGAGTCAGGCCTGTAATCCAGTTCGGTGACCAATACCGCCTTCTGAGCCCTTATGAGGGACTTGGCGCTGCATCATTGATGTATGTAAGCCAGGACAGGGACGAGGCTGTATTCTTCTGGTGGAAGACCGAACATTTCTACAACCAGCATCTCCCGAAAATTGCAATGGCCGGTCTTGACCCCGATGCCACATACAGGATTGAGGAACTTGACAGCGATGGCAGCAAGGCCCCGGGTTTTGTAGGAAAATCCTTTACGGGACGCTTCCTGATGTCATCCGGTCTGGAAATCCCTGCCGGAGGCGAATATGCCTCAAGAGTTCTTCACCTCGTCATGGTACCGGGAATCAATGAGTAATATTTTTGTAAATTAATTTGGAAGATTACCGGAAACGATTTATATTCGCAGTATAAATATACTGCCAATATGCCACAAGTGTCTCAACGCGGGCTGTCATTGCCTGCTTCGCCGATTAGAAAGCTGGTTCCATTCGCCGATGATGCGAAGGCCAGGGGCGTTAAAGTCTATCATCTGAACATTGGCCAGCCGGATCTTCCGACTCCCGAGAAGGCGCTGGATGCGGTGCGGAGCATTGACAGGACAACATTGGAATACAGTCCGAGCCAGGGATACAAAGGACTCAGGGAGAAGTTCTCCAGCTATTACACCAGATTCGGCATCAATGTCAGCCCGGATGAGATTATCGTTACCACAGGTGGATCCGAGGCACTTCTGGCGACATTCCTCACCTGCTTTGACCCGGGTGACGAAGTCATTATCACAGAGCCGGGATACGCCAACTACATCTCATTCGCCAAGGCGGCAGGACTGACAATCAGGGCCGTGACATCCAGTATCGAGGACGGATTCGCCCTCCCTTCAGCAGAGGATTTCGAGAAGGCTATCACCCCGAAGACCAAGGCGATTCTTATATGCAACCCTAACAACCCTACAGGATATCTCTACTCCGCCGAAGAACTTTTCAGGCTCAGGGACATCGTGCGCGACCACAACCTCTTCCTGATTGCCGACGAGGTTTACAGGGAGTTCGTATATACTGACGAGCCTTACGTTTCCGCATTGACATTGTTCGGACTGGACGAAAACGTCATTGTCGTCGATTCAGTATCAAAGCGTTACTCAGAATGCGGAATTCGTATCGGAATGGTCGTGACCCGCAACAGGGAGGTATCCGCAACCATCATGAAATTCTGCCAGGCAAGGCTCAGCCCTCCGCTCCTTGGACAGATTGCAGCAGAAGCATCCATCGAGGGGACCGAACTCTATTCCAAGGAATGCTTTGACGAGTACAAGGCCAGGAGAGACTTCTTCATTGACGGGCTCAACAGAATCCCGGGAGTACATTCCCCAATGCCTCAGGGCGCATTCTACACAGTCGCAAGTCTGCCTGTAGAGAATGCAGAGGACTTCTGCAAATGGTTGCTGACGGATTTCTGCTGGACGGAGAATAAAGAAGAGGAAAAGGAGGACAATGGCATACATTTCGGCGACCCTATTCCGGGACCGGAGAAGAGCGGACCACAATATATCGGAGAGACAGTGATGATGGCTCCGGCTGCAGGCTTCTATGCCACCAAAGGTCTGGGACTCAATCAGGTAAGAATGGCATATGTCCTCAAGAAAGAGGATTTGGCCAGGGCCTTGAAAATATTGGAGAAGGCATTGGAGGCTTATAACTCAAGGCGATAATCATCGAGATTCGCGGATGACATTTCCGTAAACATCCACCTCGAAGGCCTCGAAAGGATTCAGAATACAGTCGGTCAGGACGGCGAACATAGCCCTTGTGACCGGCTGTTTTTCCATATCTACACAGGAAAGTACGGCTTCACTCAGAGCAGCTTTCCAGTCCACATCGTCCCGATATCCCGGGAATGCCCGCAGCATCTCCACCAGTTCCGCGACAGACAAAGGCCCACAGCCTTCAACTTCCTTATATTCAATATCATAATATCCATACAAATCCTTCAGGTCACTGCGTTCAAAAAGATCATTGATATGAAGGTCGGTGACATTGGTCCATTGTATCTGCCTGCCTTCCCCGCGAAGTATTCCAGTGGAGCCAATCCTCTGAATCGCAGGGAAAAGCGGCGAATCAGGCTTCACGTCAATGAATGGCTGGAGGTAGCATCCGGATTCAAGCAATGCCTTCTGAACTTCCCTGACGGAAAAACCGGTCCCGTCAGACACCATCATTGACGCCAATGCCCCGGCCGCCTGGCCAATCTGCATCACCACAGGCTGGAGCCTGGTCGTACCATTGGCAATATTGGACACAGATATCGATTTCTCCGCAACAATCAGATTATCAGCATTTTCAGGAATCATAACCCCGAGAGGCACAGTGAAGGAAGGAATCGGAAAGAAATGCAGATCAGGGAGTTCCTCCTCACCTGTATAACGCTTGTGGTGATGGTCCACAGGATAATCCCCCACAGCGATTCCGGTACGGTACAGGCTATAATCATAAGGAGTCTCGATATGGTTCAATGTGAACCTGACCTTCCCGTGAATCCTCCTGCTCTCCCTGTGATATGGGATAAACGGCAGCCTGTCCTCAGTAGGGAACTCGTCATCGGCGAGGCCGAGAGTTTTGTAACCGAGCTCATGCTGAATGAAATAGATGAAGCCCATCGTGAAGGCCCTGGCCTTCTTCAAAGCCTCCCGCCTCTCTTCCGGAGACATCTCTATAACATTGATATAGAAGTCATTCCCCTCAATCGGCCAGTTAATCATATACTTTCCACCAGGCAACCTGCCGTAGCTCAGCATCATATCCGCCGGCCAGATCCTGTCTGGTTCCTTGGGATTTATGCAAAGAGGATTCGCACAGCAGCAGGCATAGAGAGTGGAGTCATAATCCATTGGCTTGTCTATACTTACGTCCCGTCCGTAATCTTTCAGAACAGCCACGTAAGTAAGGTCCTGGATAATACCGTTGCCCTCAGCCGGAGCGATTCTCTCCCCTGTCACTTCACTGCTCTCCATCCCGATATCGTAAGGCACACCGCAGCGTGCCGCAATGTCGCCAAGCTCGGTAGCATCGATGAGAACCCTCGCCCTGACCCTAAATCTCCTGCCATCCCTGGAAATGCGAAGTCGCCAGCTGCCATCCTCAAGATGCCTGATGCCGGTCACGCTGCTCTCCTTCCAGACCGTGAGCATTTCCTGCTCAGAGCACATTGCATTGAAGATTTCATTGCCGACGGACGGCTCGAACTGGATATTGCTCACCCAGCCGGTACGTAGGGCATCCATACTTCCGTAATGAGCGGCGAGCCGTCTCTGGAACTCCCCCCAGAGGCCAGAAGGCAGATTGTAGCAGCCGTCAGTGGCACTCACTCCGGCGCTGGTCAGCATTCCGCCGAGCCAGGGCAGCTCCTCTACAATCAATGTCCGGCTTCCCATCTCCGCAGCCTGGATTCCGGCAGTGCATCCGCTGGCCCCTCCGCCCACGACGACAATATCATATTCCTCTGATTTACAAGAGATTGCAGCGAAAAGAACCGCAGCACAGGCAAGGTAATGGCAAACAGTTTTCATATCAATATTGGTTATCGGTCAGAACGGCGGCGCAGTGCAAATGCCAGCAGGACAAGGTTCACAGCAGAGAGAATCACGAAGGACAATGCCGTCATAATTGCCCCTCCCTTATAGGAGAAAGCATTGACCATCAATGGATAACAGCCAACGGTCAGGATACTTCCCACTATTGTCGTATAGAGATAGATACGGGGATAACCCTTGGCGATGGTGCAATTGTTTATGACGAAATAGATCGAGCTGGTCAATGTCGAAAGGGAGATTATAGCCGCATAGACAGTGGCGTCGGCATAGCGGCCTGCCGTCAAAATCCTCACAATCAGCGGGCAGAACAATATGAAAAGGTTCACGACAGCCGCAATCAGCCCAATCTGTATGATGCAGGCACGCCACAGTCCCTTCCTGTCATTCTTTGCCAGGGATTCATAGATATCCGGCTGGAATGTGGATGTCACTGCCGTGGACAATGTCGTGAGATAACCCGCTATCTGTGAGCCGACTATGTAGTTGCCGTATTCCCTTATGTCCGGAAGCGACTCCAGATATGTCCTGTCATAGCCGTTGAAGAAATAGCCCAGGGCTGCCCCTATAGTCAGAGGCAGACAGAAACGGAGCACTTCGCGGAATTCGGCCATATTCGTCCCGATGCTGAAAAGGCTCCTGTGCCTTATCAGCAAGTAAATGAATATCAAGGTATTGGCAGTGAAAGGAGCCAGAAGTTTGCCGACTCCGCCGAGCTTCATCACCACTACGAAAAGCAGGTTGGTCAGCACGAGAATCAATCCGGCCGCCACAGTGATGCGGAAAAAGCCTGAGGCATTCCTGGACATCCTGAAATCGGCCTGCTCAAGCTTCAATATGCCGGTAAGCGGAATGGCGAACACGGACAGGAATGCGTATGGCAGGAACGGGAAACTGAAATCATCCCTGATGAAGAAAAGGTAAACGGCCAATGCGCCGAGACAGAGAAGTGCCATGCCCGCCGAGAAGAAAATCAAGGCCTTGAACAGCATTGCCCTGAGCCGCAGCCTCTCCTCCGGACCGATCTCGTAATACCGCTTGTTGTAATAATGCAACATATAGAATACGACAATCGGGGTGAAGAGGGCGGTGAAGGAGTTGTAGAAACCTGAGACGGCATAGTCCTCCGGAGTCATATTGATGGCTATCAACGGATTGACAGCCGCAAGCAGAAGCATCGGTATAAACGAGGCTGCGAAATAAATGCCGACGGACTTGCCATATTTCAGAATGCCCTCCTTCTTCATCTGGCATCCTCCCCTGCGCATTTGCCGCCAAGATATCTGCGGAAAACCTCTATCTGATAGTCGGAATTCCATTTTCCCTCGATCATCTCCGCACAATTTCGCCTGACCTCCTCCCTGTCATGACCTGCTGCCAGCCAGGAACGGATTGCATCCATCAGCGAATCATTGCTTCCACGGTCGAAGAGCATACCTGTCTTGCCCGGCACAATCACCTCATATTCAGGCATTTGTAGTTCAAAGTCCGAGTGCGTGACAATCGGTGTTCCGTACATCAGGGCGTGAACGGCCACAAGTCCTGCATTGCCCGGGGATACACAGAGGTCTGCATTGTAAATCATCTCGGAAAGACGGTTCTCCTCATAGCATTTCCCAAAGAACCAGATTCTGTCGCCTATCCCGGCCCTGGACACCATTGTCTCCAGTTTCTGGCGTTCCGCCCCGTCCCCGACAAGGACCACATTGCAATGACAGCCTTCCGTATTGAGTTTGTGCACGGCGGTTATGAGCATATCGATGCGCTTGACGGCGGTCAGCCTTCCGGAGAAGAAGAGTACCGGGTCAGCATTGCCGAAATGATTTATGTAAATATCTGATTTCAAATCCTTTCTGAGCGCAGGAACCTCATCACGGGCGCAGAGGGAGTTGTATATGACGTGTAATTTTCCAGCCGGATAACCTAATGAAATCATCCTCTCCTTCCCCTTCTCGCCATAAATGAAAAAGCCGGCAAGGGAGTCAAAGAAGAAGCGTCTAAGTTTAGGATATGAACCCGGTTTCCTGAGCCCGTGCCCCCAGGCATAAACCTTCTTGCCAGTCATTCGGCAGAGCAGAAGAAACGGGAAATAAGCCCAGTTGAACTCGCCGGTCAAGAGGAATGTGTCATATTTACGGTTCAATGCGAGATGCAGTATCCCGCAATACCAGGGGAACTTTCCCCAGAATGACAATGCCCTGAAATGCTTCGGCCTGCGCTTGAGTACGCTGTAGTCCATCCTTGCGATGCCGGCATTCTGCGCTCCCGGAAGGTTCCTCCCGAAGCAGAACTGCACGTCGAATTCCTCATCCATTTTCCGAAAAATGGAGGTTCGGTACAATGACGGATAATTGAATATGCAGCAGAGCATTTTCAGTTCAGTTAATCGCGCAAAATTAAACAAAATCAGCATAATTCACAATCTTCACAGTACGCTTCATAAGTTTCAACCGATTTTCTTGCTATCTTTGCCCTGCTAATCCAACAATGATGAAAAAAATCATAATCATCAGTACCGCGTTGCTCCTCGGAGCTGTTGCAGCCAGTGCCCAGTCCTTCTTCTCCTGGTCTTCAAGGGACCGGGAAGCCAAGGTCAAATTCCAGTATGACGTCAATTTCGAATACAATTTTGACAACCGCGAATTTGACAGGGGCAAGGAGCAGTTCACCCAGTCGGCAACCCTCTACGGTGCCAGACTCACTCCTTCTATTGGGTTGAAAATCAATCAGAACATCAATACTTCCCATAAAATCATGATGGGAATTGACGTAATGAAGGAGTTCGGCAAAAGCCCGGTAAGTGTCAATGGCAGCCCGGAGGCGGACAACGGTCTGGAGAACATAAGGCTGTTCCGCGAGCTGACATTGTACTACGGTATCGAGTCAAAGCTCGGCAGATGGAAAATCAAGGGCTACGCCGGAATGTTCCCGAGATATTTCAGCGAAGCGGATTATTCCAAGGCATTCTACTCCGATTCCCTGAGATTCTACGACAACAATCTCGAAGGTGCCCTGATCAAGGCCCTTGGTCCGAAGTCTTTCTTCGAGTTTTCATTTGACTGGAACGGAAAATTCGGACAGGACAGAAGGGAGCAGTTCATCGTCGCCTCCTATGGAAGGCATGACTTTACAGACTGGTTCTCATTGGGTTACGCATTGAAATACCATCATTATGCCAAAACTGCGAATTACGGAAGCGTTGTGGATGACGGCCTTCTGCAGCCGTTCGCCCGCTTCGGATTCGAGCATTTCGCCGGCATTCAGGACCTCTCCCTGACATTGAGCTGGTATCAGGCGTTCCAGAGCGACAGGAGGCTTGAGAACGGAGGCCGGACACCTGGCGGAGCGGAAATCGGAATCGGCCTGAGGAACTGGAATGTCGGCCTGAGGAACAATCTCTACATCGGCCGCAACCTTATGCCTTTCTACAACAGCATTGACAACGGAGGCTTCAAGTACGGCCACAATGTCTATACAGGCTCGCCATTCTACCGGGTGACACCTTTTGACGAGGACAAATGGAGCGTTTACGATATGATGGAGGTGTTCTACGAGCCACATATTGCGGATTTTCTGGATCTGAGGCTCAGCATCGTCGCACATTTCCCGGACGGATTCCGTTATGCCGGAATGCAGCAGAAACTATCCCTCGTGTTCAATCTGGACCGTCTCCTGAACCCGGAAACTCCACGCAGGCAGAGCGCAAGGATCAGGAGAACACGCAAGAGCTCCGTTCCCGGCGTAATAATTGGCATCTGATGAAGGCATAATAAACAACCACATATTCAAAATGAAACCTTACCTCGCAGCCGCATTGGCAATTCTGACTGCAGCATCCTGCGGCAGAAATTTGAAAGACGGTGAGTATCAACTTGATATACTCACCACAACAGACGTGCACGGCAGCTGGTTCCCGACCAGCTACACAGACGGAGGGCAGAAAAACTCCCTCCACTCGGTCTATACGGTAATCAGGGAATATAGGGATTCCCTGGGAGCGGACAACATCATCCTGCTCGACGCCGGAGACTGCCTCCAGGGCGACAACGCCGCTTATTATTCCAACTACGTTGACACCCTTTCCCCTCATCTGTTCCCGAGACTGGCCTCCTACATGGGCTACGATGCCATCGCTGTGGGCAATCACGACATTGAGACCGGACATCCTGTATATGACAGGGTCACGGCCGAACTCAAGGCAAAAGGCATCCCTTTCCTCGGCGGAAATGCCTTCAGCGGAGACAAGAGATATTTCCAGACATACACAGTACTGCGGAGAGGCGGGCTGAAAGTCGCCGTCCTCGGCTACACCAACCCGAACATCAAAGCCTGGCTGGACGAAAGGCTATGGAGCGGCATCGAATTCCGTTCCCTCATCCCCCTCGTGCAGGAGGACGTGGACAGGATCCGCAGGAAGGAAAAGCCTGACGCAGTAATCGTGGCCGTCCACTCAGGCACCGGTGACGGAGACGGATCATCCCTTGAGAGTCAGGGACTTGACCTGCTGAACACCCTTCGTGGCGTGGATTTCCTCATCTGCGGACACGACCACAGCGCCATCACGATTGACAGGGACAGCATCAGCCTCATCAATGCGGGCAGCCGTGCAGGGAGAATCGGACACGGCAGGTTGACCCTATCCGTCAGGGACGGCAAGGTAACAAGCCGCAAACTGGAAACCGACCTCATCAGGGTCAGGGCTTCGGATGCGGATTCTGCAATGACGGAATACTTCCGGAGCGACTATGAAAATGCCAAAGCCTTCACTGTCAGGGAAGTGGGCAGGCTGGACACCGATCTGGAGACCAGGGCCTCATTCGCCGGGATGTGCCCTTATATGAACCTCATCCACAATGTCTGCCTGAGCAGCACCGGAGCCGACATCTCTTTCGCCGCTCCGCTCACCTTCAACAGGACCATCAAGGCCGGGACTCTCATCTACAATGATCTATTCACTATCTATCCTTATGAGAACCAGCTCTTTACATTGGAACTGACCGGACGGCAGATCAAGGATTACCTCGAGTATTCCTACGAAGGCTGGATACAGACTCCGGATTCCGAAAACGGAAACCATGTTCTCCGGATCCGTCAGGGAGCAGACCAGAGAAGCGGTCAGGAGAACTGGCATTTCGTGAACAGGTCCTACAATTTCGACTCGGCTGCGGGCCTCGACTACACCGTCGATGTCACCGCCGGCTATGGCGAAAGAGTCCGGATCGCATCCCTGGCAGGCGGAAAGCCATTCTCAGAAGACAGCACCTACACAGTTGCAATGACATCCTACCGTGCCAGCGGTGGCGGCGGCCTTCTTTTCAGCGGAGCGGGACTCAGCCCTGAGGAAGCCGATTCCAGAATAACCGGAAGGTATGAGGAAATGCGCATTCTTCTCTATAACTGGCTGAAGGACAATGGAGAATTCCGCATGGCCTCATTCAGCGACCCAGCCATCATCGGCCAATGGAAATTCGTCCCGGAATCTGCCGAAGCCTTGATCCGGAACGATATGGAATTGCTTTTCGGGAAATAAGCCTGTCATCCAGGCTCCAATGCTATCTGAGTTTGAATGTCTCCGAGCGACGGGTGGAATCTCCGGCATAGAAGTCTATGCTGCAATGCTTTCCGGAGACATTCAGCTTATATGAGCCTGCCGAATTCGAATTGACATATCTCCTGATGCCAGGACGGTATTCATCGAAAAGCGGGGACTCGTCCACAATCTTGCTGCCGTCCGGCATCTCCGCAAGGCTCTTCCTGTGAGCCCCGTATGCCTCAGGCCCCTCCGAATCCACTTTGTAAACACCCTTGGCATCGCTTGACCATACGCTGTTCATCTCCATCTGGATGATGCGTCCGCCGTCTCCGCTCCAGTCGGTCAGCCTCGTCCTGTGCGAATGTCCGCAGAGGCAGATAGCATTGCGCCTTGCAAATTCGGCACGGAAATGACGGCGCTCCTCCGTATGTTTTGCAGAGCCGTGGAAGAACCATCTGCAGTTCTGCTCGTCCATCGGGAAAAGAGGTCCGTGGGTAATGATGAATGTATTCCTCGCGCCCATGGTCTCCGCCAGCAGCTTCTCGATCTCGTCATTATCCGGATTGTTGAAATCCAGGACAATATAGGCATCGTCCCCGATATTGAACGAGAATGTGGTCTTTTCGATTCTCTTCCCCAGTTCCTCGGACATTCTCCCCGGCATATAGTCGTGATATGTCGCCTTGGCGTCCACTCCGCGGATATCGTGGTTGCCGGCAACCGTGACAAAAGGCAGACCTCCGAACTCCTCCTTGAACCTGTTCATCACGTCGTCCAGCATCTTCCTGTGCACCTGGCCATTGCCACAGTCTCCCTGAATCAGGTCCCCCATCTGGAATGCCATTGCAGTATTGTCATCCACAAGGCAGGCCGCCCTCTTCAGCAGCCTCGGGCATCTGTCGCGCCACATCTCCCCGTTTCTGGCAAACTCCGCCCTCTGAACACGGTTAAGCCATTCAACAGGCTCATTGTAATGTGAGTGGTACACCGATGCCGGCTCGGTATCGAAATGAGTGTCACCGAGTATGACAACATTGTAAGCCTTTGATTCACGGCTCTTTGCGAACAATTCAGAAGCACCGCCAGGCATTGCCAGCCCGGCCAGTCCCAGTGCCGACATGTTGAGGAAATCTCTTCTGTCCATAGTATTAATGTTTTAACTGTAAATATACGAAATTAATCCTACCTGTCAGCGGACCTGACCGGAATACTGTATGTATTCTTCACCTCGCCCATTACGAAGCAGGAATTCAGGCCTCCTATGCAGTCAATCTCGCCGAGAATGCGCAGGACAAACTCCTGGTACTCCTTCATACTGGACACGTACACCTTCATCAGGAAATCATAATCCCCTGATACATTGTAACATTCAGCAATCTCATCAATTTTCTGCACAGCCTCCATTATCTTGCTGGCATTCTCGAAAGTATGCTGTTTCATCTTTATATAGCAGAAGGCTACGAAGGAGCAGCCCAGCTTTTCTTCATCCAGGACTGCGGAAATCTTCCGGATATATCCCTCCGAGCGCATCCTGCGGATACGTTCGAATACAGGTGTCGGAGAAAGGCCCACCCTCTGGGCAATCTGTCTTGTAGAAAGAGTGGCATCCTCCTGCATAATCTTGAGGATGGCCACATCGGTGGAATCCAGCTGATTCATACTGTTCTTGTTTTTCGTATTAAAACAGCCCCTTAAAGAGCAAATGTTCTTTTATTTTAGGCAAATATAGAATTATTATCTTATTTTTAAAAATTATTTGGAACAATATCCTCCCCATTCTAAATTTGCCACCAGAAAACAAATAAAAAATACAATACCATGTCACAGAACAAAGAACTTCATCTCGAAACAATCGCAGTCCATGCCGGACAGGAAACAGCCGACCCTACAACCGATTCAAGGGCTGTACCTATCTATCAGACAACATCATACGTATTCCACAACAGCCAGCACGCTGCCGACAGGTTCGGGCTCAGGGATCCCGGCAACATCTACGGCCGTCTCACCAATTCCACACAGGCTGTGTTCGAGGAGAGAATTGCAGCGCTCGAGGGCGGAGTGGCAGCCCTCGCAGTGTCTTCAGGAGCGGCTGCAGTAACTTATGCTCTCCAGAACGTACTCCAGAACGGAGACCACGTCATCGCAGCCGACAATCTCTATGGCGGTTCCTTCAACCTCATCACACACACGCTGACAACTCAGGGCATCTCCAACACCATTCTGAATGTCAACGACTTAGAGGCGCTTGAAGCGGCAATCAGGCCTAATACGAAGGTAATCTACGCCGAGACGTTCGGAAATCCGAATTCCGACGTCACCAATCTTGACGGCATTGCCGAGATAGCCCACAGGCACGGCATCGTATTCATCGTGGACAACACATTCGCCCCTATTCTCATCCGGCCGATCGAACACGGCGTTGATGTCGTGGTTCATTCCGCAACAAAATTCATCGGCGGTCACGGATCCTCCCTCGGAGGAGTCATCGTGGACAGCGGAAAATTCGACTGGAAGGCCTATCCGGACAAATATCCGACATTGGCAAAACCAGATCCGAGCTATCACGGGGCAATCTTCGCCGACGTGGCCGGAGCAGCGGCATTCGTGACTAGAATCAGAGCCGTCATCCTCCGTGACACGGGAGCCTGCATCAGTCCGTTCAACGCCTGGATTCTTCTTCAGGGCACTGAGTCATTGCCTCTGAGAATCGAAAGGCATGTCAGAAACGCGCTGAAAGTTGTGGATTATCTTTCAAAACATCCGAAGGTAGCCAAGGTAAACCATCCGTCCCTGCCCGAGCATCCTGACCATGCGCTCTATCAGAAATACTTCCCGAACGGGGGCGGTTCGATTTTCACCTTCGAGATCAAGGGCGGGCAGGAAGAGGCCTGGAAGTTCATCGACAATCTCAAACTCTTCTCAATACTCGCCAATGTGGCTGACGTAAAGAGCCTCGCGATTCATCCCTATACCACGACACACTCCCAGATGAGTCCGGAAGAACTTGAAGCACAACATATTACACCGGCTACAATCAGGCTCTCGATCGGTGTCGAGCACATTGACGACATCATTGCCGACCTTGAGCGTGGATTCGCCGACTAAAACCTGAACTGCACAAAAAAGAATGGGCTGCATCTGCAGCCCATTCTTGATTCTATATCATATCCTTCAGCCAGAAGAAATAAGCAGCCGCAGCCCCCGCAGCCAGGACGGCGATGACGAGCAGCCAGATCAGAATCCTGGCCCATACAGGAAGGCCCTTCTTCGCATAAGGATCCTTGAGCTTGAGTTTCGGGAACTTCGCGATGTCGGTAAGCGTCTCGCCGAAGCTGATGCTGATCTTGGCAGATGCATTGACAGCCCATCCGTTCGCATTGAGAAGAGGAGCAATGTTCCTCTTGCGGAGCTTCATCCAGGCCAGAACCATAGCCGGTCCGGAAATCACCAGGAGAATGGCGACAAAAACAAGGATGACCTGCCACCAGCTCAGGGCCACAAAGCCCTTGACAAGGCTGGCAAGAGCGGAACCGATCATTCCAAAAGCCATTCCTATGGCAGCAAAGATACCTGCGAACTTGGCAATGTCAAAAGGCTGGGCAGGGGCCGGCTTGGCATCCGGAGAGGCCGGAGCGGCGGCCGGGGCCGCATTGATTTTATCAGTGGCATCCTTCATTATCTTGGCATCCTTCTCCGCAGCACTCTTGTTGATGAGATTCTGGACCGCTTCCGACATCCTGCGGTAAGGAGACCAGAACGACTGGGATATACTGATCGGATTGTCAACAATCTTGGTAATCACTGCATCCCACTCAAGTCCCTGATTATCATAGTAAACCGCATTCTTACCGACTACAAGGTCACCTATGTCGCCAACTGTAACGGCGGCAACGATGGTAATCTTGCCTGGCTTTGTCTTGGTCGTACAGTCGCAATAGACCAGATACATTCCGCTGGCAGGAGCCATTGTATTGTGCTTGCCCATATCGGCCACATTCATACAGAAGTGGCAGGCTCTCTGGTCAATGATAAGTGTTCCGGACTGGAATATTGCCTTTGCATCCTTATCTTTGGAATAGAAATCCTCAAGGGTCACGAAATTCTTCAGAAGCCTGTAGAAATCCCTGTAAACGTGAAGGAACTTGTCCACTTTGTCAATGTTCTCAGCCTCCTCCTTCAGGGCGAGATCCTTTGCGACCAGGTCCAGAAGGCTCTGCTTCAGGTCAGCAGCCAGGAATGAGTTGACAGCTTCTATGCCGAGGGACTCCACGGCGGCACCGGCCTTGGCTGCCTTCCAGGCAATATAAGGTGCGAGCTTAGCGCCGATTTCATTCCAGAGTGTTTCATCCACAGCAGCAACTCCCTCCGGCACAGCCAGTTTTGTCAATGTTGCAAAAGAAGCTGCCCAGGCAGGGTTTACAGCCGCATCCACAGGAATCTCGGCCTTGCCTGTGATTCTGGCCACCGGATAGGCTGCGATTTCATCAAGTCTGGATGAAAGGTCACTGCCTGCAATCGCCTCAATCCAGGCTGTCTGGACATCAAGTCTGGATGCATTGTCCGGGGAGAAAGCAGCCACCTTGGACCTTACGAAGAAGTCACGGACCTTTGCGTCAAGAGACTGATAAGCTGAGAGAACCGCCTCTGTATCATCTCCATAAGGGAGTTCAGGCTTGGCCGAGCACCAGGCCGAATAGTCGGCAAGAGCCTTGTAGAACGCTTCAATGAGGTCAGAATTGACACCATCTTCACCGCTTCTGTCCTTCACTGTGCCGAGAGTAGCCTTGATTGCGGCTATTGCAGCCTTTTCTTCATCATTTTCAGCTGCGGCCTCGATGATGACGCCGTCCCCGTTGAACTTTGTACCCGCGAAAATCGCAACCCTGTCTGCAGTATCCGAGAGACTTATGATATCCCCTTCCCTGCCGAGGTTCTGGAGAATCTCCCTGGCTGAAGATGCAAGTTTGCGGCCTGTTTCGGTCTCGGGATTGAACTCTGAAATTGCAATGGAGGAGGCACCCTCAAGAAGCTTGTCGGCATTGGACAATGCGGATACCGCCCAGTCTGCCGTATTCACGACATCATTTACACGAATCTTTCCGTCGCCGTCCGTATCAATGCAGGCGAGGCTGGCCGAATCGATTTCCAGACCCTGTACAGGGCAGGAAAGCACTGTCCACATTGTAGGGTCAAGTTCCCTTAAATGGGCGATATCCTCGCCACTTTTGATTCTGACTCTGGAAGCTCCTCCGATATTGGAGAACTCCCACCTGTATTTTGATTTATCTACCATAATGTACTGTATTTCAATGATTTATAGATCTATTTAAGAAGATTTCCCAGAATGCTGCGGGTAATCTCTCTGGTGGCTGTGGAGGCCGCATTGCCGAGAGCCCTGCCAGCCGCAGTCTTTACCGCGCTGCCCTTCGAACTCGTCTTGGAGCTTGACTTGGAACTTGATTTCGAGCCGGTTACGCTCTTCGCCACCTCATTGCCAATGCTTCTGCCGAGGCTAGTCACAGCCGCTCCGACGATGGCTCCCAGCACACCTTTCATCAGTCCGCCTCCGGACTTGCCTGATTTCCTGGCAGCCTTCTCCGCCTTTGCCTCCTCGGCTGCCCTGGCTTCCTCCGCTGCCCTCTCCTCAGCCTCTTTGGCGGCCTTCTCACTCTCGGCCAGGAGAACCTCGAACGCACTCTCCCTGTCAACCACATTGTCATATCTTCCGTAGAGACGGGACTGCTTGATTATCAAATCTCTCTGAGCCTCTGTCACAGCTCCGATCTGGCTGAGCGGGAAGAGAATCCTGGCACGCTGGACCATTGAAGGGGAACCCTTCTCATCCAGGAACGAGACGAGAGCCTCTCCGGTCCCGAGCTCCATTATCGCCTCCTCTGTCTTGAAGGCAGGATTGGCCCGGAATGTCTCCGCAGCCGACCTCACCGCCTTCTGGTCCTTCGGTGTGAAGGCCCTCAGGGCGTGCTGCACCCTGTTTCCAAGCTGGCCGAGAATGTCCTCAGGTATGTCGGTCGGATTCTGGGTCACGAAATAAATGCCGACTCCCTTGCTTCGAATCAGCCTGACAACCTGCTCTATCTTGTCCACGAGGGCCTTGGAAGTGCCGTCGAACAGCATGTGGGCCTCATCGAAGAAGAAAACAAGTTTTGGAAGATCCATATCCCCGATTTCCGGCAGCCTCGCATAGAGTTCAGAAAGCAGCCAGAGCAGGAAGGTGGAATAGAGCTTCGGATTGAGCATCAGCTTGTCCGCTGCCAGAACGCTCATCACTCCCTTGCCGCCTTCGCATTGGAGAAGGTCATATATATCGAATGAAGGCTCCGCGAAGAATTTGTCCGCGCCCTCGTTTTCAAGGGCAAGAAGGGCTCTCTGGATGGCTCCCACGCTCTGTGAGGTGATATTTCCATAGCTCGTGGTGAACTCTTTCGCATGCTCGGCGACATAATTCAGCATTGACCTCAGATCCTTCATGTCAATGAGAAGGAGTCCCCTGTCATCTGCAATGCGGAAAACGATGTTCAATATTCCCGCCTGTGTCTCATTCAGGTCGAGGAGACGGGCCAGAAGCTGCGGACCCATATTGGAAACAGTGGTTCTCATAGGATGCCCCTGCTCGCCGAAGACATCGAAGAATCTTACCGGGCAGCCTGCAAACTGAGGGTCCGCAATGCCGAATTCAGCACAGCGCTTCTCTATGAAACCGTTCATTTTTCCGGTCTGGCTGATGCCGGAGAGGTCTCCCTTCATGTCGGCCATGAAGCAAGGGACGCCCGCCTGGCAAAATGTCTCGGCGAGGACCTGGAGGGTGACAGTCTTTCCGGTTCCGGTAGCTCCGGCGATAAGGCCGTGTCTGTTGGCCATCTTTCCGCAAATCGAAATCGGACCTTCCGGCCCGTGGGCCACGTACAGCCCGTTCTCTGAGGTAAACATAATATTTCGGTTAGATTATTTCAATTCTCTCAATTCCGTCTGATATATGATATGGTAGTCGGTGCTGTCTGCGTCCAGCACGAAAATCCGGTAGCTTCCGCCTCCCGGGTAAACCCTTATGACAATGTGGCCCCACGGCTTGAACTTGCTCCAGAGCTCCTCTCCGAGCTTGCCTCTGGCCTGGTCCACAGTTATGTAATACTCCCTGTCCCCTCTCCAGACCTGCGGATCAGTGATTCTGGTGAAAGTGGAAGGAACGGGATGATTGTTGCTTCTGGCGTCAATGACAATGACTTCCGGTGAAAGTGTCTGAAGAAAATACCCGTTGCAGGTATCGTAATAGCCGTGATGGTTGGCCTTCATTACAGTTACAGGCCCGCAGACACCGGCAATCTGAGACTCGAAATCCCTTTCCTTCGAAGGATAGGACGGCATATTCAGATTCCCTCCCGAGAGATCGCCTCCATTGTAATAAGAGAACTTTCCGTATCTCAGCCTGATGGCGCAGGAGTTCATATTCTCATCGAAAAGATTGATGTCCCCGCTGTACATCTTCCTGGTTTTCAGCCCCTTGCCAGTCCACATCTCCCCGTTCGACGCCAGATTGCGTATCTCGAAATCGCGGGCATAAGGCTTGGGATCGTATTTCATCACGAACTGCTTCTTCGAGCCGTTCTCGAACTTCTCCGCCACCATCCCGAGGCTGCGCTGATGCTCAATGAATCTGAAATAATGCTCGATGAAGCCCTTGTCGGCCGCGAGGACCTTCTCCCTGGAAGGGAAATCATAGTCAGGCCAGCCCCTGTCCACAAGCTTGTCGAAATGAATGAGACTGCCCACGAGAGTAATTCCGGACAACGCATACCCGTCCCTGCCCGGCAAGGTGTCTCTCAC
Source organism: Bacteroidales bacterium (assembly GCA_022777585.1). Taxonomy (GTDB): domain Bacteria; phylum Bacteroidota; class Bacteroidia; order Bacteroidales; family UBA932; genus Cryptobacteroides. The sequence continues at coordinate 18,683 of JALFFZ010000041.1, forward strand.
GCTGCCGATATGGTCGTCATGAAGATGGGTGACCATTGCATAGTCCAATGAGCCCCCTCCCGGCAGTCCTTCCATGAAATGCTTCATATACCTGGCCTGCCACTCGCCCGGCTTCATCGAACCGTCCGGATGCTGCTTGTCCTTGGCCTTGCCATTATCCCCTGCATCAATCATCATAGTGGTACCGTCAGGCATTATGATGAGGCAGGCGTCGCCCCTGCCTGTCGCAATCGTATGTATATCAAGGAATCCCTCTTCCCAATGCGGAAGCAGGGCGGCGTCCTGTGCGGAAATCGGCAAAATTCCCGCCAGTACAATGAAGGCTGCTGCCAGAAATCTTTTCATCTTATCTCAGAAATTTTTTTGTCCCGGAAATGTTCTCATCCTGCCGGAATCGAATCTGCGAATATAGGAAAAAATCCCGACTCTACTTCATCGGTTGACAAGGAAACTGTTCTTTCCTTCGCGATTATCCGAATTTTTCAGTTCACAGGCGGCGTCGCGGCGGCAGTTTGAAAAAAGTCATATTAAAATGTTGCAATTCTGAATATTTCGTATAAATTTGCAACGAATATTTCATAATTCCCTATTGGTCGGGGTGGTCCGGATTGTTTCTGCACCGCCCCTTTTGTATGCAACGGGGCAGGGAAACCGCCTTTTGGATATGACCTATACCATTGATATGGCAGTTTACGCAGTGAAGAAGACGATGATTCCGCTGATTCCGATGTATGAATAGACAATGTATTTCAATGCGGCGGACGGAATATGGCGATAGACCCTTGAACCGACCGTGGTGCCGATGATGACCCCGCCGATGCCGTAGAGATAGCTCCATCCCACCGCCGGGGTCAGGAAGCCGTTTCCTGCGCGGAAGAATGTCATCGCCAGATTTCCCAGGAAGAAATATGTCTGCGCAATGGCCATGTAGTGCTCATTGTCGGGCTCCGAGGATATGAAGTAGAGCACAGCCGGCGGCCCCTGCATTCCGAAGAAGCCGCCCAGCACACCGCTGACCGCCCCCGCCGTGACCTGAAAAGGGAGGGTCGGCCGGATATGGATTCTGGATGAAAGGAAGATGAAATACAGGCTCGCAAAGACCAGCACGACACCCAGGATGCGGCGGAGAAGGCTGTCGTCAATACTCCGCAGGCTGAACACCGCCAGCGCAGATACCGCTATGAATGTCAGCAGGATAGGAATAAGACGCCGCCACGATACCACCTTGCGGAGCCTGTAGGAGATCGCCGCTGAAGTCGTGAGCGCCAACAGGCCGGAAAGAGTCGTCGCCTCCCCGTAGGAAGGAAGGAGAAAGGGCAGCATTGTCATTATGAAAATGCCGAAACCGAAACCGGTTGTGCGCTGGATGAAACTGGCTCCGATGCAGAGCAGAAATATGTATATAATATGCGTTCCCACATCGCAAAATTAATATTTTTCACTATATTTGCATGGCAAAATCTAAAAATTGCATTCTGAAATATGATTTACACAAACGAAGTGCAGCATATGTGCTGCGTAGCAAAGGGCGCAAACCACGCCAATGCCCCTATTCCTGAGGAAGGAAAGTGGGTGCATGCAAAGGAAATCAAGGACATCTCCGGCCTCACCCACGGTGTCGGCTGGTGTGCTCCTCAGCAGGGCTGCTGCAAGCTTACTCTCAATGTCAAGGACGGCATCATCGAGGAGGCTCTCGTTGAGACACTCGGCTGCTCCGGCATGACTCACTCAGCCGCAATGGCTTCCGAGATTCTTCCGGGCAAGACACTTCTCGAGGCTCTCAACACCGACCTCGTATGCGACGCCATCAACACGGCGATGCGCGAGCTCTTCCTCCAGATTGTCTATGGCCGCACACAGTCCGCATTCTCAGAGAACGGTCTCCCTGTAGGAGCATCCCTCGAGGACCTCGGAAAGAACCTCCGCAGCCAGGTTGGAACAATGTTCGGAACCAGGGCCAAGGGTTCACGTTACCTTGAAATGACAGAGGGCTACTGCACCCGCATGGCTCTTGACGAGAACAACGAGGTCATCGGCTACGAGTTCGTGAACCTCGGAAAGCTCATGGACGCTCTCAAGGCCGGCGCAACAGGTCCTGAGGCCATCGAGAAGGCAAAGGGCAGCTACGGCCGCTTCAAAGATGCAGTTAAGTATATTGACCCACGTAAAGAATAAGAGGATATGGCACTATTTGAAAGCTACGAGCGTCGTATTGATCAGATCAATGCTGCTCTCAACAAATACGGTATCAAGGACATCGAGGAGGCCAAGGCCATCTGCGAGTCCAAGGGTCTCGATCCTTACAAGACCTGTGAGGAGACTCAGAGAATCTGCTTCGAGAATGCAAAGTGGGCCTATGTAGTGGGCGCCGCCATCGCTATCAAGAAAGGCTGCACCAATGCAGCAGAGGCTGCAGAGGCCATCGGAGAAGGTCTCCAGGCATTCTGCATCCCTGGTTCAGTAGCTGACGACCGCAAGGTAGGTCTCGGCCACGGCAACCTCGCAGCCCGTCTTCTCCGCGAGGAGACCGAGTGCTTCGCATTCCTAGCAGGCCACGAGTCATACGCTGCCGCAGAAGGCGCCATCAAGATCGCCGAGATGGCCAACAAGGTCCGCAAGAAACCTCTCCGCGTCATCCTCAACGGTCTCGGCAAGGACGCTGCCAAGATCATCAGCCGCATCAACGGCTTCACATACGTACAGACCGAGTTCGACTACTTCACCGGCGAGCTCAAGATCGTGAGCGAGACCCGCTACTCAGAGGGTGTCCGCGGCGGCGTACGCTGCTACGGTGCCGATGATGTACGCGAGGGCGTGAAGATCATGTGGAAAGAGGGCGTTGACGTTTCCATCACCGGAAACTCCACCAACCCTACCCGTTTCCAGCACCCTGTAGCAGGTACATACAAGAAGGAGCGCGTGCTCGCGGGCAAGCCTTACTTCTCAGTGGCTTCAGGTGGCGGTACAGGCCGTACACTTCACCCGGACAACATGGCCGCAGGTCCAGCATCCTACGGTATGACCGATACCCTCGGACGTATGCACTCCGACGCCCAGTTCGCAGGTTCTTCTTCAGTTCCTGCGCACGTTGAGATGATGGGCTTCCTCGGAATGGGTAACAACCCTATGGTAGGTGCTACCGTAGCCGTCGCTGTTGCAGTTGCCCAGGCCATGGCTTAAGCAGATCTTGCAATGCTATACAAATGAGGGTGGTTATCGTGACCACCCTCATTTTTTATCTTTTATCGCAGAGCCCTGAGGGCACATGGGAACAATCAAAGCCGGAAACCGGCCTGCAGCACCTTGGAGCGAAGCATCGGATTCAATTCAGGATGGTCGTCAAGATACTGCCTCACGGCAATGCGGGCCTCCACCGAGCGATGACCGGCAAGAAGATTGGAGCACCATCCGGCCGGGAAGAAAATGTCACCCGTACGCTGGATTTCCGGGAGGAGTTCTAATGCCGGACGGATATACTTCACGGCAGAGGCAGAGCGCATAGGATGATTGAGATAATAAAGCACAGCCTGAGTCCAGGGCTCAATGCGCCTCTCCTCCTTATTGCCAAGTGAAGCGAACAGGGAATCCCTTGCAGCCTCGGACGGAGTCACCGCCCTGGAAATGAAATCAAACTCCCGCAGCAAATCCGGGTTCCTAAGCCTGCCACGCTGAGTGTCTATTATTTCCTTCGCCTTATCCGGCATCCTCACAGCCAGCTCGTAAGCCAACGTCATATTATCACGCTGGGAAAGTCGTCCATCCTCCCCTGATGACCAGATTTCGTAAAGCCTGCCTGCAGTATCTTGTGAGAAAGCATTCTTCGCAAGCAATCTGAGAAGAAGAGTCCTGACCGACTTGACAGAGTGATTCTCTGACATTTCCAGAATACCGGCCTCAATATCCCCGACATCCTGACCGGCAGAATGACAGGACAACAGGGGCTCCGCCATATATCCGGAAATCGCCGCAGCAATCAAGGCATCCTCCTCACCGGAAAGCGAATGCATCAGGAAACGCAGCCAGGGCATATCTGCAATCCCCCCGGTGAGATAATTCTCATTGAGATTCATAAGGAGGGCAAGCCTCCTGACCGGGTCCTCCGGCAATGGCCTCACGGACATTACGCTGTCCGCCTGGGCCGGGTTAAGCCTGATTAATCCATATCTCTCCGAATCCTCCGCATCGGAGCAGTTCAATGCCTGGTATTCAGGCCAATATGGCTGGTCAACCCAGGTCCTGCTGAAGCCTGCGACATCTTCATCGGTATGCTTTGCAAGAATCGCAATCAGGTCATCCCAGGTCGCATTGCCGTATTTGAACTCAGCCAGATACTCCCTGATTCCCGCCCTGAAAGCGTCCTCCCCCATCATTGCGGCGAGCTTTCGCATCATTACCGGGGCCTTGTTGTAGATGATATTATTATAAACCAGGCCGGCATTGTTCATATTGTCAAGGCTCTGTCTGATTGCTGTACGGCCCTCAGTACGGTCCTGGGCCATTGCGGCAGCCTTGTAGGTACGCAGGAAATTCAATTCGTGATTGACCTCAGGGAAGAGCGGCTCAGTGATGGCGGCTGCGAAATAATTGGCAAATACTTCCTTGGTCCAGACATCATTGAACCATTTCATCGTCACGGCATCCCCGAACCACATATGGGCGGTCTCGTGGGCAATCAGTTCAATGCGGCGGAGAATCTCGTCCGGGGTCGGATTGGCAGAGAGGAAGAGGCGGGTATCATTGTAGAAAGTGGCCCCGGCATGTTCCATCCCGCCGAACTGGAAGCCCGGAAGCACCACGAAATCATATTTCGCAAAGGGATAAGGCATTGCTGTATAGTCCTCCAGCCAGTCCAGAGCAAATCTCACCTCTCTTGCAATCTCCGGAATCTGCGCAGTCTGAGCCGGGTCTTTTCTACGATGGAAAGCTCCGGTCCTGTACTGTGGGAAGTATTGATATTCAAACTCCCCTGCGGCAAATGCGAAAAGGTAGGTCGGAAGCGGAGCGGTCGGGGAGAATGTCCATCTGCGAAGGCCCGGCAATATATCATGCTCGATGGAAACCTCTGAAGATGAGCCATATAAAAGGTCCGCGCAATCTTCAGCCAATGGCGAGTTGCTCACCGCCTTCCACTGCTCGGGTATGTCCAGAGTCAATGTGTATCCCGCCTTGATGTCCGGCTGGTCGAAGCAGGGAAAGACAGTCCTGGCCCTGTCCGGAACAAAGAGCGTGTAAATGCAGCCCTCTCTCCTGTTGAGCGCAGAATTTCCCGCAATGAATTCTATGTCAATGACATTCCGCCCCTTGACCAGATATTTTCCAGGCACCACGATATGCTCATTGACAATGCGGACGGGAATCTCGGACGAGTCAATGCTGACCCTTACCTCACCGGCTCTCTCCCCTGCGAAATCCAGCACTGCATCGACTTTTTTAGACAGGATAAAAGATACTGATTCACAAGCCTTTATCTCAGTGTCAGAATCCGAGATAATGCGGAAATGCAAATCATACCTGACATCACTCAGAACCCTGCTTCGCCACTCGGCAAGCTCAAGCGGGACACCATCACAAAGCATCTCCCCATCCGGTCCGGAAGAGCAGGAGGCAAACATCAATGCCGATAATACGGTCATCAGGAAATTACGTGCGGAAGACATCAGAAAGGATTCTGCGGGGGAGCCCAGTCGTAAAAAGTCTTGTAGTCTCCCCTTCTCGGGGCACCCGGAGCATCCGGATAAAACCCGGTTCCGTATGCATAACCTGCCGATCTGTCCTCAACACGGGCCTTGAGGGCAGCCACGGCGGACTTCAGTTCATCGGAAGCATCGTCATACATTATCGGAGAGGTGAAACGCGGATCCTCACGGTAGTTGTAGATTCTTCCGTCCCAGAAATATGCGTAGGTGTCATTCATAGCATATCTGGAAGCCTTCGGTGACGGAGTGGTCGGCCAGAGAGGATTGAAATGAATAAGCACAAGCGGCTTTTCAGAAGGCTCTTCTCCACATATCTCAGGATAGAGGCTGACACCGTCAAGTGTCCAGTCCTCAGGCACTTTCACGCCCATCGCATCGGCAAATGTAGGCAGGAAATCGGTCAGGTCCACAAGATGCTCCACCTGACGCGGCTGAACCTTGTCACCCCAGCATATAATCAGCGGAACGTGGGTTCCGAAATAGTTGGCCTCACCCTTGCCGCCACGCTCACGTCTTCCGTCCTGCTGCCTGGACACGATTCTGGTAGAAGTTCCATTGTCAGAACAGAAAATGAATATTGTATTGTCCCACAGGCCTTTATCCTTGAGATAGCCTACCATCTCACCCACCTGCTTGTCCATATAGGCCACCATTGCCCTGAAATTGGAGGTATCCTGCGCCGCGGTGAAACGGCTGCCGTAGTCCAGATCCCATTCTTCGCAGTCCGGAGTGGTCACGTGAGGCGTATGTACCAATGGTTCAGTGTAATAGAGGAGGAATGGCTGACCTGCTGCAGTCTGCCTGTCAATATAGTCGAATGCGAAATCCTGCATCGAATCAGGGCCATATAGAGCAAAGTCATATGACTTTCCGTTGATATCCCAGATACTGTTGGCATAGCGGTCGGTCTGGGTTGCACTCCTTGTCTCCCTGTAAAGCTCCACCTGGCTGCAATAGGACTCGTCGAAGCCCATTCTGGAAATCATCTTCCTGTCCCGGCCAAGCTGCCATTTTCCGACGATGGCGGTATTGTAACCGGCAGAATGTGCCAGTTCCGCAAAGTTATGCTCGTCATCATTGATGTATCCGAATGCCGAATAATTCCTGTCATTGTACTGGCCGGTAAGCAGTTGCACACGGCTCGGCGAAGACAATGGCTGGGCATTCATATTCATGTACTGGATGCCCTCCGATGCCAATGCGTCGATGTTGGGAGTCTGGTATTCAGCTCCGCCATAGCAGCCAAAGCACTCCACTCCGATGTCATCCGCAAAAAAGAAAACAATGTTGGGCTTCTGCTCGGCCTGGGGCGAGGAGCATCCAGCCACTGAAGCAGCCGCTGTTCCTGCACCGGCCAGCAATCTGAATGACTTTCTGACCATAATTATGAGGTTTTGATTCTTATCTTTTTTCTTGACAAAAATAATGATTTTTGTTCGGAATAGAGTGATGGAGGGCAGAATTAGTATGCAATCAGATCCCGGTCAAGCCGGGGATGACGAAGCAGTCAGGCTGGGGATGAGGGCAAAGAACTTCGGCACAGATTTAGCAGCGACACAACATAATCAAATCCATTGCGTTATGTTACGGAACAATCACTTAAGTTTTGCGGTGACGGGCATATTGTCGGTTGCCGCTTTATTGTTGTGCAATACTGGAAGCCGGGCCTGCACCGGAATATCATTTACAGCCAAGGATGGCTCAATTGTGGCCGCACGCTCAATAGAATGGGCAGCGGAACGCCTTGACAGCAAATACGTTGTGGTACCGCGTGGCCACTCATTCACCTCATTCGCCCCTGAGGGCAATTCAGGTATGACTTTTACCTCCAGATATGGTTTCGTCGGGGTCAGGGTAATGTCGGACGATCTCGTCGTGGAGGGACTCAATGAAAAAGGTCTCAATGCCGGCCTGTTCTTCTTCCCGGGCTACGGCTCATACGAGGACTTCGACCCTTGCCTGAAATCCACCACACTCTGTGATTTTCAGGTAGTTGCATGGGCTCTATCATCATTCTCGACAGTTGCGGAGGTAATGGAAGCCCTGCCGAAACTTCACATTGTCGGCCTTGACAAGAACGTCGGTGCGGTTCACTGGAGATTCGCCGACAGGAGCGGCAGGCAGGCAGTTCTGGAAATCGTGGACGGCAAGCCTAATTTCTACGAGAATGAAATCGGCGTCCTGACCAACGCTCCGGGCTTCGAATGGCATCTGACAAACCTCGGAAATTATGTCAATCTCAAACAGGGCAATGCCGGAGAAAACATATGGAAGCCGGAAAAGTTCCGCGTCAATGCCCTCAGCGGCGGCTCAGGGATGTTAGGCCTGCCAGGTGATCCGACCTCCCCTTCCAGATTCGTCCGTGTCGCCGTATACAAGATGACATCTCCAACCCCGCAGAATGGCAAAGCCGCTGTCCTCCAATCTTTTAAGATTCTCGAATCAATGGTGATCCCAATCGGGATTGTGCAGAGCGAAAATGCCTCCATGAGCACCACAGGCACTGAAGGGAAAGCACAAGACGGAATGCTGACCTCGACCCAGTTCACCACCGCCAGCGACGTGACCTCCCTGAAGTTCTACTATCGCACGATGGACAATTCCCGCATCCGATGCCTGGACCTTGCCACCATAAACTTCGCCAAGGTGAAATACCGCAGCACACCCCTCGACCTGACAATGGAGGAATTCGAGATTATCCGGATTTAAGATGACATCCGGGCTGAGCGGGATGCATCGAATGAGTTCATCAGGATTGCCAGCGCAGGTAAATGATAATGTCAACGGGAGAGAATGATGATGGTCATCAATGCTCTCCCGCTGGTGTACAATCCCCAATAAGCATATCCTTATTTATTCATCACCAATCTGATGGTATGGAATCCATAAATGTACAATCATAAAAGCATTCAGTATAGTACGTAGGCGTTACAAAATGATCCGGAGCTTTCCATCTATCATAAAGGTGATACTTTACGCCGTCAATCACCGTGTACGGACTTTCCTGAGAAGAATGATTGCCGTCAAAACAGAACGTTTGGTGAAAAACAGTCACCCTTCGATTATTATCAAAAAGTGAGACAGGAATTATTTTCAGACCCAAACACCCTCGGAAACAATATGCAAAACTAGCAACTTCTGGGCAACTTGAGAATATCTCCCCTGGAAGAGAGCTCAAGGAACTACAATATATAAAGGTCGCCGAAAAATCGGTAACTTCTGGATTCCCTCTGAATAAGCCTGCCGGCAAGGAAACTATTGAAGAGCAACTGTTAAACGCATCGCCGAATGACTTAGCTTTAGTATTGTTATAAAACAGGTCCTCTGGAATGTCCGCAAGATGTTTGCAATTATTAAACGTGTTCACAAATTCCGTTGCATCAACGGCCTTTGAAAACAAATCTTCACTTACACTATCAAGAGTGGTGCAATCTTTGAAGGATTCATTGAAACGCTTTACTTTCGTAAATGCCCCTACGGTATCTCCAGCGACATACTTTAGACTTGAGCATCCGAGAAACGCCTGCTCCATTTTCACAAGTCCAAGATTTCCCCACTGGAGAACAGCCCTGATGGCATTCCTGTCTGGCATACGAAAGGAAGACAGAGCATATACGCTCCCCGCTATTCTCACTTTATAATAGCCGTATTCTTTATATTCGTGTTTTATATACTGATCGGAATTATTCGCATCAATATTCTTATCAATATGGTCCATAGTACCATCTCCCCAGTCCACATAGCAGTGACATTCTCCTGCGAGAGGAAGATATACCGTACTCCTATTAATTTCGTTGGCGGAAACTTCAATGACCATATCCATGATTGAATCCATATCCTCAGAAAGCTGATGTATTATAATTTTCCCCTGTACAGTTTCACCATCCCCGGTATAGACAGGAATTTCTACTGACCTGTCAGAATCTGTATAGTTTCTTTCCACTTTCACTTTCAGCTTATACGATTCACCCTCATTTTCCAATTCCCCAGACAGCCAAGTTGCTTCCGCGGGGATATCAACTTTGACACCTCGCGTTGAAGTCATATTCACCTCAATCATTTCTCCTATAGATGGGACAGTGAAGCCTGACTGATCTATTGTAAAATAAGCTGATGATTGAATGATGGTTATTTGAGCATATGGTACAGAAGAATTGGTTATCGGCAATATGTTGATATAACCAACCCTGACGCTCTCCAACGTATTCGGTGCCACTTCAAATTGCAATGTCTCACTAAGCATATCTGCTTTAGTACTCACCATCTTTATCCATTCATCACAACCTGATTCGAATGCAATTGTATGCTCAAAATTGTATGAATATGGGACAGTAACAGTTCCTCCATACGGGCCGACACGATAAGTCAGGCCATCGTTGAAAGAGACTTTTCTTTCATAGAATTTAATCACTTTGACAACAGTATGCTGATCCATATCGGAAACAAGGACATTAATATAGCCATTCACATACGTTGTCGGACAAGTCACCTTGATTACTCCCGAATAATCGTTTGAAGGGGTTATTGACGTCTTGAAATATCCATCTGACGAAACAGTCACCAAGAGTTTCGATGCACCTCCACTGACCCTGTATCGAATACTGATAGTCTCTCCTGCCCCAATGGCAGTCTCCTCCTCATCTGTCTCAAACGAAATCTGGATAGGGCTATACCGTGGCACCCTAAGTACCGTACCGTCTGTAAGCGTAAGTTCCACATAACTAGTGTTTCTTACATCAACATTTTCAAAAATAGAATCCCCCTTGACGATAGCCTGGCTTAATTTAGACCATGTTGCTCCGTCATCATAAGACACCCACCAGTAATCTTCCTCTATTTTCAGTTGCGGGGTCGTCCCATCTTTGGCTCCGGCACGGACCTTCTCCCCAGAATCATTGAGCATCCATTCCCCATCAATAGTCCAATACCATTGACCATCAGAATCCTGGCGCACTGAAACCTCAGGAGAATGACCGTCCTCTCCATGATAGTTGGCCTGGCACAACTTCGTCCATGTTGCACCATTGTTATAAGACACCCACCAGTAATCTTCCTCAATCTTCAGCTGAGGTGTTTCCCCATCAATGGCTGTAGCGCGGATTCTTTCTCCGCTGTCCGTCAACATCCACTCACCATCAATAGTCCAATACCATTGACCATCAGAATCCTGTCGAACTGAAACCTCTGGGGAGTGACCATCCTCTCCATGATAGTTGGCCTGGCACAACTTGGTCCACGTAGTACCATTGTCATAAGACACATACCAATAATCACCCTCTATCTTCAACTGTGGGGTTGCTCCATCTATGGCCGTAGCACGAATTCTTTCTCCGGAACTTGTAAGCATCCACTCACCATCAATAGTCCAATACCATTCGCCGTCAGTGTCTTGATGTACAGAAATTTCCGGAGTATGGCCATTTTCTCCATGATAAATGGATACATCTCCGCTCTTGTCAAAATGGAGTGTGTAACCTATCACCTTGCCATCCTCAGAAATTGCAGTGATAGACGAGACATAGTCTTTCGCCTCCAACGCTGTCACTATTGTCTGAAGGGCATCGATGCTGCCGTTTATCTTCGTAATCTGTTCCTTCAGGTCATCTATCTCCGAATGAAGTTCAGCTAATTCCTCCCTGAATATATTTGAACATCCAAGTACAATCATAGCGGCAGCTGAAAGTGAAACAAGTTTATTCATATATTTAATCACTTAAAATACAACTGAAATGGTTAAAATTATGTTTTCCGGTCGGACAAAGAATCGTGAGCCTTTATCTCTAACTTCCATACATTTCGGACATTCATATAGTACATAATCCAAATATTTACCACACCATGCTCCCCAGCCGAAATCCATATTCAAATGCTTATTAATAATGAGAGTGTATCCAGCAGACAAGCCGCCACCAACAGAAGTGGATTGTTCAAGAGCTGGACGCCATATTCCTGTACGCTCAACTTTCTGGAATCTTCCTTTTGCGCCAATCCACCATCCGGAATTTGCATACCACGGCCAATACTTAATACCGGCTTCTGCTGATTTCATTTTGTTCCAGACATCCAGGTCAGACTTTTTGTCAGAAAACTCCCAGGGATTGTACTTCACACCTGCAAATAGCGAAAAATGCTGAGACACAGCTACGCCTACTTCCAGATTGGCAGTTCCGAGAAAAGACCAGTCCGCAAGATTCGTAGAAAGCGATACTCTCTGTGCAAAAGCCGACAGCGAGATAATGCAGAATACCAAGACCAATAGTTTTCGTTTCATCACTCATCTTTATTTAGTCCATATGTCTTTATAAGGAATGATATTTCCGGATCCAGATTCCCTCTGAAAACATACGAAGGGTTGTCACGACATGCATCCATATAGCACTGGACGGCCTTCTGATACTCTTCCGTTCTTGAATATGCTACCGCAAGCAGATAATTGACCTCTGCCGTACGATGCAAGGACTCGAGTATCTGAAGTGCACTCAAATTCCTGTCTGTAGCAAGGCAGGCAACGGCGGCATTGAAATCTTTATATGGTAATAGAAACTTAATAGCAAGGTTGTAATCCATATCTTTCAATGCCTTAACTCCAGCCATATAGACAGTATCGAGTACAGTCGTGTTCACTGTATCTTTCACCATACCCTTCCGGTGAAGGTGAAAATCAAATTTTACAGTCCTCAACCTCGGGTACAGTACAGATCTCATATAATTATAAGAAGGCATTTTCTGCATCATCTGCTCCCTGTCATCAAGGTCCGGAATCAAAGACAGTTCACTGTACATAGATTTCTGGCCTTCTGACATAAGTGTATCCCGTATAATCAGCATATCAAGCATATCCCAATTCTCTCCGGCACTATGGCTTATGAAGGGAACTTTGATACGGGCGTATTTGATAATATCACCAGATTCCCCTATAGTCAGTCCATTGGCAATCTCAAGAGAATCCTGATATGACTGCATAAAAGCATCGAGATACCTGGAAATAGAAATACTGCGTGCCTCTGAAAGTCTCTCATTCACTGACACCTTGCCCTCAGGTGATGCAAATGCGGTCACAACAATCGAGTCCAGGTCAAATGACTTATTCTCCATCAATTGAGCAAGGTTCGTCTTGATTCTGGCCATCTCCTCGCGATTATGTCCTAAAGAAAGGTTGATATCGCTTTTCCCAAGGTCAAAATCCACATAACACGCTGTATTTGCTTCAACCCTACGTTCTATCACTTTCTTGATATACCTCTCCCGATCATCTGCAAAAGCCGATATTGAACTGATATAGAATGTCAATGGTTCACTTTTATTCAAGTCATATATCTTGTTACCCTGCTCCCAGATATCGCCGGATAGAACAATATCCACCTTGCGCAGACGCGGTCTGGTATTAATTGTCTGAACATAATTGTACACAAAATCGCCCTTATCGCTAACCATCACAGTATCAAGACGAATACCTTCAGACACAATTGGAGATTTCACATACTTTCTGTATTTCTTGTCCAATATCGACTTTCTGTGATCATTCAACGACTTGGCAATCTTGTTGGTGTAATGTTCAATTGCTTGTTGTTCACTTACTCCAAAACAAGAAAGGAATTGCCCATCATCTACATATGATGAATCATTCTTGAAAGAATACAGTTGTGGAATGTTCCGTTCAAGAAATGCCTCCAAGAGTCTAAGATTAATAAACCTTGTAGAATCCGACACAATCCTTGAGAGAAAACGCTCATACTGCTGATAGCCACGAAGTTGTTCCTTGCGATAAGTATTCCCCGTAATAATTACGGGGTCAAGCCTAAGGCTGTCATCCAGTATATACATATCTGGATAGAATCGGAGCTGCCACCGGCTATCCTGAATGCTAGCAGGCACAACAATATCAAAGGCGAGATCTACTTTACCTGCATGTTCAGACACATTGCGGAATCGTGCTGTTACATAGGCGGCATCAATGACATCATTAATGACCATCTCCCCTGTTTCATCCTCCCGGATAGCCTTCATTATTAGCAATTCCTTGCCGTCATCATCCATGACTTTTAATGTGTCTCTTGCAATATCCCTTCTCTCAATCTCTGGCAATGCATTCATATCATTTCCGAGATTCAACTGGGCTTTTGCCTCATTACGGTGAAGTTGGTTCAGTTTTTTCTGAGTACCGCACTCAACGAAAACACAAACCAAAAAACACACAGGAATTAATCTACAAAGAGCAGATTTCATCGACCTATACACCTTGTAAGAAATATTTGAGAAATGACACTGGACTATTCCGAGCAACAACGAACCGGCATTCCATTAGCACGACTGAAATGCGTACTTGAAGAAGTATGGTACGTCTCTATCGTACTGGTTTTGAATACAAAATAGTCTGAACACATTCCCATTGTATGAGTAGTCCAATATCTACCTTCGCTTCCAACTTGCCAATATTCGGAACTGAAGGTATTTGAGTCTCCGTGATAACCTTGTGCCGGATACCAGGTGAGATTTGAAGACAGTGATGACGAAACGGAGATACCCCTATTTGTGGAATCCCACGTCACGCCATTTGTAGTTGACATCGTACTTGGAAATGAGGACCAAACACAATCAGATCCACCATCAGGAACTTTCCAACCGGAAGGGCAAGGATCATATATTGATTTTTCTGAAGACCAGGCTTGGCTATTTGAGATATAAAGCCAATCCTGATTTTGAGAATTTGCAATAATATATTGAGTTGGATGTTCCACAGCATATTGTTCCGTTCCAATAGTTGACGTGGATGTCTTACAGTCCGGGAAAGTACAAGTCACCCCAAACTGAACATAAGAAGTCAGGGATGAGCTGCCCATAAATGGATCCTTTCTACCCCACTCATAAATAAGGCCTATTGAGCCCTCGCCCGGTGCTGAATCCAAGGCTCCGAGATTACGATTCATCATCCGGATATCCTCGTGGCCTGAATAAACATCAAATCCTTCATCAGGATTATAATCAGTAGACCAGATATGCCAACTCCAAAGAATTGTATTGGAAGAACTTACTACTGCAATCAGAGCATTTCCTTTCTTGCCTGTAGTTCTAAAACACACTTTTCCATTTTTAAGTTCTACATCACTCACTATGTCACCGACAGCTGGTTGAACTGATGAATTAAAAGTTTCCCATACGACCTCAGCGGATTTGGCATCTATTAGAGACTCCTTGCCATTACCTTTTACCGCATCAAAGCAGAACATCCCCTCACGTGAAACAATGTAACAATTTGCCGTACCATTAGCTGATAAATTTTCATAGGGTACTGGTCTAAGCAAATAATATTGTGATGTAATGTTGCTCTCTCCGTCAGAAATAAGGAGTCGCACATTCACAGTCACTGATTCATCCCAAAATTCATCGCTTAGTCCCGTGGAATTATACGTAATAGTAACTACACCTTCTGTATAGGTAACGTTGCTGACAGGCAGATTCACAAATGTATGAGACGCTTTGGTAACAGATTCGGTATATACAGCGCGAAGTGAAACAACTCCCGACCAATTTTCGGCAAGAGCCTGCGCCACAGAGAGAGGATAGATTTCAAAATCCATTGTCGCTGTTCCATAATTTGTATTGACAGAACCATCACTGTAATCCGGAACCACAGTAACCGACTGAATCATTGACAAAATTTCATCAAGTGAACCCTTTATCTTGTTCAACTCAGATATCATCCCCGCCACTTCCGATTTGACATCTGCAACCTGGAGTTCAAGGGCCGAGACCCGTCCAAGCAAAGCCTCGAGATCAGAATTGATACTGGAAATCTGGGAGGCGAGGGACGAGTTTGCTTTTGCAATCGCAGATACTATCTTATTGTCAATGAGTCCGTTGTTCTCAGTAATTGCAGTCTGGATTGCAGCCTGGTATGCCTCTGTGATTTCCTGCTTTGCGGTAGCGAGGTCTGACTGAAGCTTTTCGATATCAGCCGCATAAGACTCGGTCAATTCTTCGAGTTTCT
The DNA here is from genome assembly GCA_022777585.1 of Bacteroidales bacterium. Classification (GTDB taxonomy): domain Bacteria; phylum Bacteroidota; class Bacteroidia; order Bacteroidales; family UBA932; genus Cryptobacteroides. The sequence continues at coordinate 34,367 of JALFFZ010000041.1, forward strand.
GCTGGAGTTCGCTGATTTTTGAACGAAGTTCCGCGATAGTCTCCGGATCCCCTGAACCGCTGCCTCCACCAAGAAGTTCCTTGAGTTCATCCATCTGGCTTTCAAGAGCCTCCTTCTGGCTGGCGAGTTCCCTCTCCAGCTCCTGCTTGGCAAGAGCAATTTTCGCATCTGCCTCGGCTGCAGTGTAGTATCCGGCCAGCTGGCTGTTGACCCAGGCCTTGAGAGATGTCTCGAGAGCCGTGGATGCTGCCTTGATATCCTCTTTCCATGTGGTTTCAAGTTCCGCCTTGGCATTGGATATCGCTGAAGCAAGTTTGCTATCGGTCTCGGCTGACAATTTCCCATCCAAAGCCGTTATGGACTTCTCCATATCGGACAACGCCGTATTTATCAATGCAATACTGCCATTGATGGCGGTAATGTCATCAGTCACTCCGTAGTACTGCTGAAGGGTGCAGAATGTGGCATTGGCCCATTCCTTCACCCCGCTCTCCACCTTGGATAGTTCGTCATTGACATATTTCTTCAAGTCGGCAATCCTCCCGTCAAGCGTTTCATAACATCCCTGCATCGTGGTCAGCGTACCCTCGACAGATGCGAGACGGGTCTCAAGAGCGCTTATTGCAGCCTCTGACTTTGATACCTTGTCTTCAAGACCGGATATCTCTTCATCATTGTCCTTGATGGAAGACTTGGCGGCCTCTATTGCCTCCTTCAAGAGGTTGTCCTGTTCCTGAAGGGCTTTTATGTAGCCATCAAGGCCAGTTTTGTATGTCTCCAGTTCAGTTATAGAAACCTGAATATTCTTGACCTGTTCATCAATCGTGGAAATCTTCTCATTCCTGATGGAATCAATCTCCTTATGGAGTTCTGATATTTCATCCCTGTAATTCGCACATGCGCAAAGGCAAGTAAAGAAAGTAAGTATTAGTGCTCTGGTTTTCATATGCATCATTCATAATTTTGCCTGTCAATACTGATATGCCTTTGCAAAATTATGAATATTCCTGACATTATCAATGCGTCACCCATTTTTGTTTAGCCAGTCATCGGCCTCGATGAGGTAGGCGATGTCTCGCTCTTCTTTGGATGTGTAGATGGTCTTGGTCAGGGTCTTGCCATTCTCGGGGAGGTCGACTTCGATGGTCACGATGACTTCTGCGATCCTAAGGACGTTGTCAACGGAGTACGGGCAGCCGGAGATCTTGAGCAGCCTCTCGAGTTCTTTGTACACTTTAAGTGCCACGAAGCAGATGCAGACGTGCGCCTCTATCCTCTTCTCGCTGAAGTGGAACATCGGCCTGACTTCCAGCGTTCCCTTCGTGATACGGAATGCCCGCTCCACGTTCCAGAGTTGCTGATAGTTGTCGTAGACCTGGTCGGCCGGAAGGTCAGTTTTGGTCCTATAGCCCTTGAGACCATCCCAGACCTTGTCCTCCTCTATCTTGTCCTCGTCGATGCGAACCGAGACTCCAGAACTGATGCTGAGGAACTTGTTGTA
>JALFFZ010000119.1 GCA_022777585.1 Bacteroidales bacterium
TCCAGACGCTGGGAGAAGAGCGAAAGGGCAACCGAGAAGGTCGAGTACCTGCTCGGGAGACGCTACTATCTTCTTTCGAAGATGTTCGAAATCCATTGCTCCGAGGCAGAGGTAAAAAGAATGGAGAGCGTCAATGCGCATCTGTATGAACTTACCTGCGACATGTTCTCCAGGACCAGCAGAATGTACCGGAACATCCTCGACCTCCCGATGGACTCCAAGGACGATGACCTCACAGTGGAAGGGACGCTGAAGTACTGGGGAGACTCGGCGCAGGACGTTCTACACTTGGAGGATGACGGGTTCTACGGGTCCGACTTCACGAGGATGATCCTTGTAAACGCCACCCTCCAGAGGGATGTCAAAGGCGACCTGGAAATCATCTCCTGCCGTCCATTTTGGAATCCGGGCTGCGGACACAAGTCCTCGATGAGCGATGCCGAGCTTGACATCGACAATCATCTCGACGACGGCACAACCTGGGCGGAAAGCTGGCTGAGGCATCCGAAACTCGACCATATCTGCATGTGCTATGCGACTCACGCAGTCGTGACTCATCAGGACTACCCGATCCCGGACCTTCTGAGGATGAACACCTTCGAGGTGAAGGTGGACGTGACCGTGCAGCAGATAAGCGAGCAGGACGGGACGCGCTTCTTCTGGTGGAAGGACTGCACCGAGCAGGAGTTTGTGGACAAGTTCATGCACGAGGCCCAGAGCCGCCCTTCGGGAGAGAGCCTCGGGGAGTTCGTCTGGAGGAGGGGCATTGAATATTTCGAGCTGGAGGAGGTAGAAGAGAGCCACAGATGGTTGCTTAAGGACTTTGACAAACATCCGAGAATGGACTGCGAAGAGATTAAAGACCGGCTTCAGACCGATATCATCTCCATCTCCAGGCTTCCGGACTGCCGAAAAGACGACAATTTGGCCGGGGACTTCCTGAAGGCGCTCAGGAAGATACACAGGAAACTTAAAGGATTATAGAATATGGACAACAATGATTGCAGATGGCCGGTGGTCATCGGAACTACAGAGAGGGGCGAAGGAAGTGTTTTTGATTATTCAAAAGCCTCCAACATCCTTGTCGCCGGAGCCCCGAAGCAGGGCAAGAGCAAGGCTATAAGAATAATAGTGGACGCCCTCAAGAGCTGTCCGGAAGCCTCCGGTATGCAATTCAGGGTCATCGACACGTCGAAGCCTCATTGGGATGCGGACAAGACGCTCGGAGAATTGTGCCGCGAACTGGAAAGGAGGGAGACCCTGCAAAATGTAGGTGTCGACATCTCGGGGTTCCCTTTGATTGTGACCGTGATTGATGAATATTCCGACCTTGTGGAATTCGGCAGCCGGGATTCCAAACGGTTCATCAAGGACTCTGTCCTGCGCCTTGCAAAGGAGGGGTCGGGAGTCGGAATCCGCCTGATACTCTCCAGCAGGCATCCCGCTAAGGAAGTGAAAGCCCTTCTCGACTACTTCCCTACCCGCTTGGTATTGAGGGTATCCGACCCGATGGATTCAAAGGTGCTGCTGAAATCCGAGGCGGCGTTCTGGGAGCTGAACGTCAGCGGGGAAATGTTCTTCTTCCACGACGGTAAGACGGAGAGGATTCATTGCAACGAGACAAGTAGTAACTAGTCCTAAGGCGTGACAATTCCAATCGTGTTATGAATGACTTTAACCTCAATCATTTGAGACGACGTGCCGGCATGTACATCGGGCGTTTGAATGAAGGTTCATGAACAAACAAGAGTGACGGAACATACAACCTTTTCCGTGCAATCTTGAATTACGCTTCTGAAGAGTTTCTCTTGGGTTATAGCAAATTAATAGATATAACCGTTACTGCTTCTTCCTTCAGGATTCGGGATTATGGACGAGGCATTCCTTATGATGAACTAGTGGACTTGGTCTCTGGTGGAGATTGGCCATATATAAATGGCAAGCTGAAAGACTATGGGTGGATACCAAGAAGTGTAGTATGCGCCATAAGCAGTGATTTCAGGATAGAATCCAGTAATGGGAATTGCTGCAGTTATGCCCATTTCAAGTACGGCAGCATAATGGAGGACGGAAAGAAAGAGCAAAAAGGAGATTCTACCGGCACGTGCATTGAATTCACACCCGATACTGCTATCATAGGAAACTATGAGCTTGATTTCTCGATTATTCAAGAAATCGTTCAGACATATTCATATCTGCACAGGGGGCTGACCTATGTTTTGAATGGACAGGAGTATCTGAAACCGAACGGGATGCTTGACCTTGTCAACGACAAAGTCGGCAAGGAGTGTCTTTACCCACCTGTATATCTGACTGACGGCTGGCTTGAGATAGCATTCACCCACAGTATAGCGGGCAAAGGGGGCATATTGTCTTTTGTAAATGGACATCCGACACCATCAGGAGGCACGCACCAAAAAGCACTTGAAAAGTGCCTCACAAGAATGGTATGCATGAATGAATTCAAAAGGGGAAGACTATTTTCCGGGCTTTTCGCTACTGTCTCACTAAGGATTGAAATTCCTTACCCAGCTATGACAAAACTATACTCTCAAGATGTAGATGAGGAGAATGGTCCATCTATCGAAGAATACATAAGCACATGCATGCTCGGAATACCTCAAGATGTCATTGATACTCTGGAAGGAATAGCCTCCGGAAGAATCCCGATTCAAGATTCAGCCACTGAGTGATTCTAGAAGGACAATATCAGCGACTCGACTCCCAGGTCAAAGGGCCATCAATATCTCCTTCAATTTCGGCGAGCGATATAAGCAGTTTATTTATCATATCCGCTTGCTCTTCGAGTGGTGCTACAAGGATATATCTATTGGCGCCCAATACCCGCATGCCAGAGAAGAACTGAAGGTCCGTCATCCGTTTGATAGTGCCTTTCAGCTGCCATGGCTGGATGTCAGGATTCGGTAGTACATATATGATCAATTGGCCGAACTCTTTACGGGAATGCGCTACTTCCGGGAAGGTTATGCATAAGGAGACCCTTTTCATACGGACATTGACCATGATAATTGAAGATGACTCTGGCACATTGATATTATATATGCCACTGAACCTGTAGTACTCTTCTCTGAAGCTGTCAATTTGTGATTCTGGGACTTCGAATTCCAGCTGAAGAGAGCCATACATGTCTTTTGCTTTAATCAGTTTTTCCTTGATATCCAGCTTCTGGTCGGTCAAAGATTCCAGATAAGCCTTTTTTTGTAGTTTTGAAGTGATTTTTGTATCAGTTGTTTCTATTTCTTGAATCATTGAGGATACCTCATCCTCAAGCTCATTAAGCATCTCCTGTAAACAAGATATTTTCCCTTCCAAAATTTCAAGCAAATCCTTTTTGGTATTTATCTGCACATCAAGGTCATCCACCGTTGCATTCTTGATATCTTTTGGATCAATGGGGGATTTCAAGAACTCTAAGTATTTATCTGTGCTGTTCATGGTTTATCTGTTATGATTTAATAATGTGAGGCTAATGTACTATATTCCAGTGAAATAAAAAAATCAACTACGAAAACCCCATTCACGCTTTCTCCTGAATTTCCACATCCGGGAAATGTCTCCGGGCTAGTTCCAGCGCCTTGTGTTTGATAAAGATGATGTCATCGCAATACGCATCCTCCTCCAGTACATTCGTCTCACCCGCCCAACTGCATATGCTGATTCGTCCATGTCGGGAATCATCTTCAAGAAGAAAGGGTTCCAATAATAAGTCCCATCCCATGAAGCTGGAGTCGAGGAAACTGAACTTCCAATAATTCCCGGCATCCTGCTGAATCCATCGGTACATCGGCTGTTCCACTACCCGATTCTCCACTTCTTTAAAGGCAGTGGTTGCCCTTTTGAAACAGTATCCTGCATTGTCCGTGATTGCATTGATGACAAGTCCGCATGAAGATAGCCCTTCATAAGAGGTGACAGGAAGAATCATCTTGTAACATTGGATATCATGTTCAAGGTTTTTCACATGATGTATCAGAATAATCTGGTCTGAGTGCTTCTCCGCTTCTGTCACATATAGTATATCGTCTGCCGTCGGCAGACAGTCTTTTCCCAGACTACGCTCCGAAAGTTTTGTAGATACGACAATCATTATCTTTAGTGAGACAGCAAGGGCCTTCAGCACTCTGAGTATTCCGTTCATCTCTACCTCCTTCGATTGATTGTCGAATATACTGCCGTCAATTGAATGGAGAGGATGGACTATAACCATCCGTACTCCGTTCGATTCTGTCATATGGAAAATTCGCGAAACAAGATAAGATATTGTCATATGCGGAGAGTCATCGATATATAATGGCGGGGCCATCCTGTCACCAGATTCATTGCCGGCCATGCTGGAGGCTCGTATTCTCATTATCCTGTCCATTCTCCATCTGGGGTCTCCTCCTGGGGAGAAGAGACCTACGGAAATCTGGGTTCCCGTTCCTTTTGCGATGATGTTCCCGTTGATGTATATGCTTCTGGCAACAACCGGCCCCGCAACCAGCACGAGATCGCCCGGATTCCATTGCATGCCAAGAATGTCCGGCTGATAATCCAAATGTCTGTCATTATTCATGTCAAGGTATCTTTATTTCAAACCAGATTTGTCACATCATCGCAAAAGTACTCTTCATGGATGCATAACATTGGCAGTGAAAGACGTTATCTTTGCACAAATCATCTGACTATGCCGACAAGATATATCTGTGACACAGAACACTACAACGAGGTCATCGCCAGATGCGCTTCGGTGAAGTCGTCCCTCTGGATAGGAACTGCGGACATAAAGGACCTGCACGTCAAGGTGGGTTCCGACAGCCTGCCGTTCCTCGCCGTCCTCGCGAAGCTGGTTCGCAAAGGTGTAGGCGTGAGACTCCTGCACGCCAAGGAACCGGGACCAGTCTTCCGGGAGGAATTCGACCGGTACCCGTCACTCTTCACTGGGCTGGAGAGGGCTCTCTGCCCGAGAGTGCACTTCAAGATACTCGTTTTCGACGGGAAGGAGGCCTACATAGGCTCCGCCAACCTGACCGGCGCGGGGATGGGAATGAAATCCGGACGCAGGCGCAACTTCGAGGCGGGCATCCTCACGGACGACCCGGCGCTCGTCGCTGCGGCAATGGACCACTTCGACTCGGTATGGGCTGGATTCAGATGCAGGGACTGTGGCAGGAAGGAATACTGCGGAGACCCTATCGTGAAATAGCTGCCAAGCTTTTGCAGTACTGTCAGATATCTTTGACGGACATCATTCAAACATCAACACCATGTCAAGAGTATTCAGAGTGACCCCGAAGAGGATCAAAAGAACTAACGGTCAGGTACTCACGCCTGACATGAGCGTCGTGGTGACAACCAAGACACACGCCACATCACCGTTCACCAACGGCGCACAGGAACTCAAGGAGGCATATATGCGCCTATACGGGTTCGATTACCAGAAGGCCTGCTGCCACCTGAGCGACTTCGATTTCGAAGTGCTCGACTGATGCCGCGGAGTTCCTGTCAGCAACAAGGGGTCGGAGAGAGATTCCGGCCCCTTTCGCTGCCGCTGACTTTATGTACTCCATGACTGGACCGAGGGAATCGAGAAAAGCACTGCCACATTTCTGCATTAAAGGCTCCTATCTTCGCGGCAAAAACAATACGGAAATGGCAAACATCAAAGCGAACATCACTGAACTGAGGCAGCTGCTGGACATCACCCCGGCGGGGCACAACCTTATGCTCGTAGGCAATCACGGCATAGGCAAATCGGAGATACTCACTTCATACTTCTCACAGAAAGGAATGACCGTGGTCGCGCTCTTCCTCGGACAGATGAGCGATCCCGGCGACCTCATAGGCCTTCCCCGCAAGAACTAGCAGACCGGGAAAACCGACTTCATGCCGCCCTACTGGTTCCCTGTCGACGGCAAGCCGGTCGTCCTTTTCCTCGACGAGCTGAACCGGGCACGTCCGGAGATACTCCAGACCATCATGGACCTCGCCCTGAACCGACGTCTCGCCGGGAGGGCCCTTCCGGAGGGAAGCCGGGTAATAGCTGCGGTAAACGAAGGCGACCAGTACCAGCTCACAGACCTGGACCCCGCACTCGTGTCGAGGTTCAACATCGTGCAGTTCGTCCCGACTGCACAGGAATGGCTGCTGTGGGCCAGGGGCACGGGCGTTGACACTCGCGTGACGGACTTCATCCAGGAGAACGCCATATGGCTTGACAAGAACCCTGACGCCAGGGAGGGTGCGGACACGGGACTGGAGAAGACCCCGGACAGGCGAGGATGGAAGAGGGTGTCGGACATCATCTCGGGATGCAAGAAGCTCACTGACGTGCACTACAAGGCGATATGCAGCATAGTCGGTCCGAAGGCGGCGAACGCGTTCCGCCAGAGCGTGTCTTCCCACAAGCTCGTCAGCGGCAGACAGGTCCTCTATGAGTTGGACAAGCACCGCAACACCCTCTCCAAGTACCGTATCCACGAGCTGTCGGTTGTCAATGAGGGCATCTTCCGTTACCTTGAGACGGAGATGATTCCTCAAGAGGACAAGGCGGCCGTCAGCACCAACCTCGAGAGCTACTTCGAGATGCTCACCAAGACCACCAAGGAAGCCGCGGCGCACTTCGGCAACCTCTACGTCAGCTCCAACCTCTACCCAAACGCCTGCCGCTTCATCTCATCGGACTGCCCTATGCTGACGATGTCGCTCATCATGTATGTCAAGGCAATTAAGTAGAAGACGATGCTTACTGGAGAGAGAATATCAGAAATCCTGCAGAGGTGGTTCATCTCAGAGCCACCGATGTTCGGAGTGCTCTGCCTTCACGAGGCAAGGGAGAACAGGGGGATGACCTGTCCTCTCAGATGCGGACAGAGGAGGCTCGAGTACAATCCGGAGCTTACCGGACGGATGTCGGACACGGAGCTGGAGGAGTGCCTCAGGGCGGAGGCCGTGCGTATCCTGATGGGACATCCCTACCAGAGAAGGCCGGACGGATGCTCGCAGGCCGCATCCGCCCTCGGGAGCAATGTCACCATCGGTGACAACTACGACCACAGGTACTTCGAGATCGAGAAGCCAGGGGATTTCAATCTGAAGAGCAGACTTCCCTACGAAGTGTACTCGAGGGAAATCGAGGCCCTGCTGCCTCCTGGCCCAGGAGAGCAGGGAAGCAAGAAAGACAGCTGCCTGCCAGACACGATCGGGCCGGACGGAGCCGGACTGGAGAGATACACGGACCTGTCGGAACTCTGGGATGAGGATGATCTCACGTGGAGCGAAATCAGCTGTGTCATCAACTCCACCAAGGACTGGGGTTCCATTCCCGGGGAGTTCGCCGAGAAGCTCATCGCCTCCACCAAGTCCCGGAT
>JALFFZ010000149.1 GCA_022777585.1 Bacteroidales bacterium
GATTCTGCCGAGCGGTCAGGAAGAAAAGGCCACAGGCCTTAATCAACCGACAGTACCAAGCAAGCTCTACATTCGTCAGGCAGCTTGGTCTTAACTAAGAACAACTCTGTACCTGTTTAAATAACGGTAGTATTGTAATATCAACCAATCAATTTTTCTGTTTGTTATGAAAAAATTACTATTGATGTGTATGGCCTTGTCATTAATTGCCGGCTGTAACAAATTGTCAGACTGCTCATGTGAGGATCAATATGTCATTGTTACTAAACACGGAGTAAAGGCTGACGGAAAGACAGATGTTTCTGACGCAATTCAAAAGGTTATTGACAATAATCCTAACAGAACCATCTTTTTTCCTGATGGAGTGTATTTACTTTCCAAATCCATAATCACTCCGGCAGACCCCGAGAAAAGTGTGCATCTTGTTCTCGCAAATTATGCTACACTAAAAGCCAAAGATTGGAATCAGGGTGGAGCATTGGTAAGACTTGGAGGAAAGGATCCGAAAAATTCCATTACAATAAACGGAAGCAACTATGGTTTCTATGGTGGAATTATAGACGGTTCTGGAGTTGCTGACGGTATTTCTATTGACGGAGGCCGTGAAACAAGAGTTGAAAATGTCTCTATCAAGCACGTTCAGACAGGACTTATTATAAAGTACGGTGCAAATAGCGGTTCATCAGATTCTGATATTATAAATGTAAATATTGTCGGAAATGACACTAAAACTTCAATCGGAGTATTAGTTGAAGGCTATGACAATACTTTTACAAATATGAGGATTGCCTCTGTACATACCGGAGTATGGTGCAAGACAGGAGGAAACAGTTTCAGAAACATTCATCCATTATTTATTTTTAACGATAAACAGGAGTATGAATCCAGTATAGGTTTCCTTGTACAGGGTGGCAATAATTTTATGAATTATTGCTATAGTGACCAATTTGCTACCGGATTCAAAATTGAAGGTCCGCACGATATAGATATGACAGACTGTTTTTGCTGGTATTATTCTGGTAAGGTTCCATTCCAGACAGCTATCGAATGTACAGATGTAATGAATACATTTGTTTCCGGATTCAAAGTAGGATTTAGCAAAGATTGCGAAAACGTTGCAATCCTTAAAGCAAAACTTGGAGGAAAAGGGGCAATTGTCAACACGGCCGTTCCAGACAGGCAATTATCTTCTGAGGATGTTTCAAAGTACTACATGAAGTAATACCCCATCCATTTCTCTTTAAGTCCATCACCCACTCGTAAGGAAGGGTGATGGATTTTTGTTTCTGTCAAAATAACACTTTTTTTTCTATTGTTTCGTTAACAAAAAAAACTTGGTTTTTCAAAATTGTATATCTAATTTTGTTTTACAATATAAAAAACTTAAACGTTGATTAACTTTTTTTAATTTATAATGACACTATATTAAATATAGGTATTTTATACATTATTTAAATTAATTAACAACATGATTTGCACTAACCAATTAAAAGCTTTGGGCAAGGCGGTATGCTTGACTATGCTTTCAGTTTTCCTGTGCATCCCGTCTTTCGCTCAGACCGGAAAAACTATCAAAGGAAAGGTCGTGGACTCGAAAAACGAAGAACTCGTCGGAGTAGGAGTACAGGAAAAAGGCACTACCAACGGTGTTGCTACAGACCTTGATGGTAATTTCTCAATCACATTGAAGGGAAATAACGCGACACTGGTGTTTTCATCAATCGGTTACACTACTGAAGAAATTGAAGTAGGAAGCCAGGCAGTGATTAATGTTACTCTTAAGGATGACACAATGCTTCTTGATGACGTTGTTGTTGTCGGTTATGGTAGTCAGTTGAAAAAGTCCGTTACAGGAGCCATTTCATCTGTAAAAGAAAAAGATTTTAAAGCACCTAACTCCGTGAGCGTAGATGCAGCCCTTCAGGGAAAAGTAGCCGGCTTGACCCTAAATGTCAGTTCAGCTCAGCCTGGCTCAGGAGTTTCTGCCAATATTCGAGGTAACCTCTCTCCAAACGGTTCAAATGCACCTCTTTATGTAATTGACGGAGTTGTTATTTCATCCAACTCAAACAACGCCTCAAAAGTAGGTCCGGATCGTATGATGGGCTATGCTCTCCGTGATGGAGCAAACCGCTCTCCTCTTGCAACAATCAACCCTAATGATATCGCTTCCATTGATGTGCTCAAAGATGCATCGGCAGCGGCTATCTACGGTTCTGCAGCAGCGAACGGTGTGATATTGATAACCACAAAGAAAGGCCAATCAGGTAAACCGCAAGTACAATATAGCGGTTCCGTATCCGTATCAAAAATCGGAAAATATTACGAAATGCTTGATGCATGGCAGTATATGGAGCAGTCCAACCTGGCTACAAAAGAGGAATGGCTTTGGGGACAGAAATACGCACCATACGGACCGACAGCAGCACCTTCATCAGGATGGCCAGTACGCTTTACTCAGGATGAAATCGATTCTGTAAAGAAATCATACAATCATATTGATGAAGTTACCAGGACAGGCCTTATTCACGACCACAACCTGTCAATTACAGGAGGTACTGATAAATTCAAAGTATATGCTTCATTCAATTTTTATGACAATACAGCCGTGCTCAAAGGTTCAGACCTCCAAAGAATTTCAGGCCGTATAAACTTTGATGCTCAAGTACTTAAATGGTTGAAGATCAGTGTGAACACTATGTACACACAGAACAAAGCCAATAACCCTTCCATAGGTCACTGGAGAGAGAATGCCAATGAGGCCAACCTTACAAACTCTGCTCTTTATTTCCCTCCTACAAGACCTCTTAGAAATGAAGACGGTGAGCTTAACAATCCGGATAATCCGATGTCAAACAACCCTCTGAAATATTTGATGATCAAGGATGTCAGCACTACAAAACGAATTTTCTTCACACCTAACATCGAAGTAAAATTCACTCCTTGGCTCAAAGCGAATGTAGTAGTAGCCGTTGATAACACAGACGATAACCGTTCTGTATTTTCTCCTACAGCAGCTAAGCTTGTTCAGCAGACAACAGACAATTTCGGTGGTTTCTCAAATGGTTACAACACCAATAGTTCTGCGGAAGAATACATTACATTCGATAAAAGCTTCGGTAAACACTATGTGAATGCTGTAGTCGGTACAGGATACTACAAAGCAATGGGTTCAAGCTACAACTTCACTGCTCATAATCTTCCTACTGACGCCCTTGAGAACAATGCTCTCCAGCTTTCTTCCGATAAGGACAATGCGACTTGGAATTCAAACAAATGGGAAAGAACAAAACTTTCTTTCTTCGGACGCGCCAACTACTCATATGATGACAGATATGTAGTCGGAATCACTATGCGTTATGACGGTTCTTCAGTATTCGCTAAGAACCATAAGTTCGGTTTCTTCCCTGGCATATCTGCAGCTTGGAATATCTCTAACGAGCAATTTATGAAGAACGCAAGCTGGGTTGATTTCCTCAAACTCCGCGCAGGTTATGGTACATCAGGTAACGAATCCATCCTTGCTGGAAACCATTACACTCTCAATACTTACGGTGCGGCCAACAGCGGTGGCTGGTACTATTTCAACGGAGTACTCACAAATGGAATCTATCAGCTGCAGAAAGGAAATCCTAACCTGAAATGGGAGACAGATATTACTGCAAACATTGGTTTGGATTGGACCTTGTTCGGCGGTAGGCTTGTCGGTTCGATTGACGGCTATGTACGTACTGCAAAAGACCTCCTTGACTTTGCAACACTTCCTATAAATGACGTTATGAACAGAATGGCAAAGAATATAGGAAAGACACGTTCTACCGGTGTTGAGCTTGCTATCAGAGGTACAATGATTGACAAGAAAGATTGGACATGGTCTGCATATTTCAATATTGCTCACAACTACTCACATTGGGTAGAACGTAACCCTGAAGTTGCATTGAACCCTTGGCAGTCTGAAAAAGATGGATTAAGTGATATCTTCGGTTGGGAGACAGATGGCATATTCACTTCATATGAAGAGGCCCAGAACTCCACACTCCAGCCTGGCTCATACCCTGGTACTCTGAAATATGTAGATCAGAACGGTGATGGTAAACTTGACAAAGACGATGTTGTAAAACTCGGCAACGGTGATCCATTCGCTGTATATGGTATCGGTACTACACTCCGTTGGAAGAATTTCTCACTTGACATTGATGGTTATGGTGTTCTCGGTCAGTATAGAGGATACGGTTGGGGTTACACATGGCTTATGACCGGCGACCCTCTCAACCACTCTGTTCAATGTCTTGACAGATGGACTTCTTATAATACAAATGGATTCCTTACCGGTCTTGCAACAGATGTAGCAGGTAGCAACAACCCTTCAGGAACAAATGACTACTTGCGTAAACAGACTCATTTCCTCAGGTTGAAAAATATCAAACTGACATATTCTCTACCTCAGAATGTACTGAACAGTTGTAAGATTTCAAACGCGTCAATCTTTATTGATTTTCAGAACTCTCTTCTCCTTACAAATTACGAAGGACTTGATCCTGAAATGGAGCAGAATTCATCTCCTTTCCCAATTCCTTATACAGGAGTACTCGGTATCAACCTTACATTCTAATTGTATATAAAAATGAAAAAAATCATAACACATGTCTTTGCCGTAATTGCAATAGCAATCGGTGTAAGTTCTTGTAACCTTGAAGAAGTTGTTTACTCAAGTATGACAGACAACAACTTCCCTCAGAGCGTGGCAGATGCACAGTCTATGCTTGATGGTATGTATGGTTACGTAAAGACCAACTCAGGTAGTGTGAGCATGAGCAATACAGCCAATACAGGATGGGGTTGGCCTATATGGTCTATCGGAGAAATCGGTTGGTATGGCTGGAATATGCTGACAACAGATGAATGCAAACGATTCTCTGCCACACACAGAATAAACGATTTCGAATGGGGTCTGACAACAAGCGATTGGATGCAGACTTTTCAGATTGTTAAAAACGTTTCTCGTATGACAGTAATCATTGATATAATCGAAAAAATGGAGATCAATGATGCAAAGAAAAAAACTATGCTTTCTGAAGCATACTGTCTGCGCGGACTCTTTGAGTATGTTATATGGGACCTGTTCGGACCGGTTCATGTAACACGCAATCCTGCTGAGATAGATGACATAAAATATGAAGCACGTCCTAAAGAGGAAGACTATCTTTCATGGATGATAGAGGATTTCGAAACAGCTCTTCCAAACCTCTATGACAAAACAAATGATAACGCAAACTGGGGTCGCTTCAACAAAGGTTTTGCAGCTATGTTCCTCTCAAAAATATATATGCGTCAGCATAATTGGAATAAAGCTAAAGAATATTTGGATAAGGTGAAAGGCTATGGATACGAGCTTGAGGATGACTATTTTGAACCTTTTGTAAACGAAAGGAGCAAGGAGAACATCTATTGTATTCCGTCTGGTCCAACTGCCGATAATGAATTCTTCTTTTACACTATCCCTGGAAACTGCACGAAGGTATTCAATGTCAATAAAAAACATTCATCAGACGGCCAGGGAGGATATGATGTGAACAAATACTGGAATTGTATATGTATGCCTTGGGAGTTCTACGATAAATTTGAAGATAAGGACATACGCAAAGGAGGTATTTCTGACTCATATCTCCACACCGATGGTAATATTTATACAAGAGAGAATCCGGGTACATCTTCCCTCCAGTATGGAGCCATTGTTGTGAAGTATATGTATCCTGTTGAAAGAACAAGATCCGGCAATATTCATAGCTGTTGCTTCAGATATGCCGATGTTCTTCTTTCACTCGCAGAGGTAGAAGCAAGAATAGCTAATGCTCCGACAGAAAAGGCTATTGCATATCTGAAAGAAGTAACAGACAGAGCCGGAATAGAGATTCCTGCCAATGCGACAAGTTCAATTGATGCATTCCTTGAATACATTCTTGAAGAGCGCGGACGAGAGTTTTACTTTGAGGGATGGCGTCGTGATGACCTTCTCCGCTACGGCCAATATATAAGCAATGCTCAGGCTCGCGGTAAGACATCTGCTAAAGAATATCACAAACGAATGCCTATACCGGTATCTGTAGTCAACGAATCTAACGGTGTGGTTGCTCAGAATCCAGGTTATTCGAATTAATAATAGAGATGTGAATCTCTGAATTTGCATAATGAAGGGAGTGTCATTAAAAGAAATTAATGACACTCCTGTTTTTTATTATAATATACTATAGTTTATCAAATTAGCGCTCGAAATTCTCGCAAAGCGAGACAATACGTGCAGTAAGACTGTCAGCCTGTTTCTTGTTGACCGAAAGGTATTTATGACGTCCATTGCTGTTCGGAGTGAATATGGTTTCCCCATCATCAGCGATAGTCACTGTTCCGCATTCGGACTCCTTGAACAGGTAATTGCCCTCGACTGCATAGAGGAGGGTGGCAGGATCCCAGCAAGGACGGTCGTAAGGCATTTCAAGATAGTTCTTGTATGCCGCGGCCAATGGATGGCCATCACGGTATCCGTTTTCTATCGAAGATGCCGGATACAGCACCTGGATGCCCAATTCAAACGGAACGAAGGTAATGTCTGTTGGCCATTGTGATACGAGATTTTTATATGACTTTACATCCATCTTGACATTGTACTCACTGTGAGCAGTTCCGTCGAATGACCCTGCCATAACTATGAGAGTCTTTACCTTCTTTGCAATCAATTCCTTTCCTGATAGCTCCGAATATTCATCTGCTTGCGATTCCAGCAGACGGGCCATATTGGTCGCAAATCCTACTGCAACCATTACAACTGATGAATCATCGGCCTGTGCAAGAAGCTTTCTGTAAACATTCACAGCCTCGGGCAGCGCATTGTGGTCAATATTTAAGTCTCTCGGATAAAGATAGTTGCCTTTCAAATCCCTCATCTCAGAAAGAGCCAGAGCATAGTTCCTATCCTCGTTGCCACACACAACAGTATTGTGAATAATCCCTATAGGAGTATCCTGAAGGCAATACCAGTGGTTGAAGATATCCAGGCATACGGCCGGTGCCTCGCCTTCTTTGCTTAGACCAATAGCCAGAATATCCACTTTCCCTTCCTCGGCGTAACGGTACAGCATAGCAAGTGCTATGGCATCGTCAATATCATTGCCGAGGTCTGTGTCAAATATTATGGGAAGTTTCTCTTCATGCTGCGTTGAGCAGGCAAAGAATAACGATGCCGCAAATATCGCAATGATAAGTTGTTTCATAAATTACCCATATTAACAATAATGACAAATCCTGTGATATAATAACTGAGCATGGTTAACCCAAAGGGTATAGACCATCTTGTCAGAGCCATTGAACTCTTTCCATGCGAATATAAGCATTCCCTCTGCATATCGCAATAGGAAAAATCATATCAACAGATTTTTGCATCGGCCTTCCTCATCTTCCACGTGTCATCACTACTGTCTCAATTCCCATCAAGGAAAGCTTGCCCACCATTGCAGGACATTATCAATGCCTGTCAGCAAAGACATCCCCATCTGCTTTCAGCACCTTGTGAGAGGGCTAGTGAGAGGACTTTAAATTATTATACCGAATGGGGGTATGACTGAAGCAAATGGCTATCTACCGAAGCATCAAGACTGACCTCGAAACACTAAAACTGGACCCGGGAATCTGCCACTCTAGTCCTCCTACGATACAGTTAGAACTGATTAGCTCATAAGCCCAGCCCCACATCCAGGTTACAAGTTGACCCGTAGACCAACGCATCAGCAGACCATAGTTCGAGCAGCTCAGTTGACCCGTTAACTGACGGAAAAGATGACCTGTTAACCGACAGAAAAGATGACCTGTTAACCGACAGACCATATATTAAGGCATGATCAGACCTCGGTGCTGAGGTTTCTGCAAATCACCTGCCACGCCAATCCTCATTCTAGATACCTGTAGGGCATATTCGCGTGGCAGGTGATTTGCATGAACGCTGTCCACCTCTGTGCAGGAAGGCTATCCACCCCTAACATAGGCAGAGTGAAAGACACTCACCCTCATTCTGGGGCTAGTAGAGCAGGTGACTAGAGAAGGTGACCGTAGGCAGTAATGTTTTTGATGGAGCGGAATACACGTTCCCTTAATCTAAGGCCCTGTATTGGGTCCCCATCGTAGCCCGGTATGTCATTCTGTAGATGGCGGGAAGGAGAAAGGCTCTGCACAGAGAGACAGGCAGGCGGGAAGGAGAAAGGCTCAGCGCAGAGAAACAGCTTGGCGGGATGGAGAGAGAAGGGCCGGAAGGGTGCGGCGGAGGCGGTAGTCGGCCGGAGCGGAAGCGAAGTCTGGGACGTTGTAGGAATAGACGGAAGTCAGATGGGCCTCGGCAGGATTGCGCTGAGGCAGGAGGAAAGGCTTTGAGCAAAGTCCCGACTCATCAACGTGACTGATGAAAATACGCGAATAGAGACCGTCGAAGCGGCGCGAAACAAAGAGCACCCAACGCGAATTGCTGCTCCAATTGTGGAAACTCTCACTTTCATCGGAATTGCAAGGCTTCACAGGCACAGCGCAGCCCATCTCAAGATTAAGCATCCACAGGTCAGACTCCTTGTGCCAGATATGGAAAGTGCCGAAATCCGCCACAGCCACCATAAGATAAGATCCGTCATAAGAAGGACGCGGAGTAGCGAAACTGCGGTTCAGACGCGGACCGCTCAGCAGAGTATCCACACGCTCACCGAACTCACCTCGTTCAGGGTCAAAAGCAATGCAGCAGAGACTGTACTTCAGTCTCTCACAGCCTGCAGGCATAGAAGCTACGGAATCCGCACAACAGAAATAAAGGGTCCTGCCATCAGGCGAAAAAGCGGGATAAGTCTCAAATTTATCCTTACGCATAAGAAGAGGCGAAGTGATGATCTGACGGCTCGCAGGATGATAGACAATCACATCCGAAGCCTCATCATAAACCTCAATCCTGCGGTCGGAGGCAGAATAGAAAGACTGACGCGTAGTGTTGACAGAATAGGCTATGTACTCCCCCGAAGGATGCCAGTAAGGATAGACGAAATTACCTCCCGTAGCATCGGTCTTGGTATCAAGGCACTGGATATCACCCTTATAGTTAAGAATGGTAGCAGAATGCGAACCACGGATATGGGTACTGAAAGAAGAAGGGTCAGTCCTGTTGGCAGTATGGCAATTCATACAGTTCGCATCCACGGCAGCTGTCTCAAGCAAAGGTCTCTCCTCAAAAGAAGAAAGCTCACGCTCATAAATGCCCATAGGACCGAATGCCTGATAGCCGGGCATAATCTTACGGTAAGTCACGGCATAATCTATAGGATCCCAGCTCACATTCATCCTGAAACTTTTGAAAAGCTTCCAGGAACCGTCAATCTTCATAGCCACACCGAAATTCAGATAAGAGCCCTTGTTGGCCTCAAGAATACGGCGCCACTTGCCCAGAGGGAAACGCGCAGTCCTGCCGCGCACAGTCATAAGCTTGCGTCCGTTCCAATCAGCCACAACAACAAGCATACGGCTGCAGCGCTCAGGATTGGAAAAATCGTTGAAAGCAAAATCGAGAGGAGCTATGTTGTAAGGAATGGTCACATCAACGCAGTCAGGAAAAACGGGAGGAAGCTCATCAACTTTCTCCATCTCCGCCACACAGGAACAGAAAAACGGCAAAACTGCCAGAAAAACGAAAAAGAAACGTCTCATCCTAATTGTTCATATTCGCAAAATAATACCAATAAGTACGGCCATACTTCTGCTTGATGGCAGAAGGGCTCTGATTGCTCAAGAGACACTCACGGAAAGCACGTGCCTTATCCGCCATCTCCGCAGAAACGAAGCCGCCCGAAAGCACGGAAGCATCGTTACTGCGCAGCCACTTCATAACAAAGGCCTCCTGATAATGAACAGGCACCTCCTCAGCGCAGGAATAAGGCGGATCGACAAGGGAAAAATGCCTGTAGAACGAATCCAGGTCCTTCGCAAGAAGGTCGAAGGCGAGAAGAAACTCCCACGACTTATCCGCAAGAGCATTGCGCTCAACGATGGACTCAAGCATCTTCATCTTCTGATAAGTGTCCGAATCGTGCCAAATGCGGTCGGAACTGTCGCGGCAAGCGAACTGATGCGCATATTCCATGGCTGCAAGGAACGCATCATCAAGATGCGCACGCGCCCACTTTCTGTAAAACAGCGTCTTCTCAAGGGCACGGAGATAACGACAGGCCACTTCCCTGTTGCCATTGATCATATTCACCTCTGCCAGCCTCTTCAAAGGACGGACGCCCTGCCTGAAATCAGGAGCAGCCTGATTAGCCTCAAAGGCATAATGCATACTCATATTCAGCAGTCCCGCGTGGAAAAGTGCCTCAGAACCGGGCAGCATAGACATATAACCGCGCTCATATACAGGGAAAAGGCAATCGGGGCCGTGCTGCTGGTAGTGGAAAAGTCTGTCGCCCGAAGAACCGTCCATCACAAGCGCAACGTTGACACAGCAAAGCTCAGTGGCGCTCGAAACGCCGTACTTCGAAAGCCTGAGCACCTCGTCCCAATCCTGCATCCAAAGAGCGTGGTTGAAAGAATAAGCACGCTCCACAGGAAAGGAAATGCGAGGCTTCACGTATGCGTACCCGAAGACGCCGAGAAGCGCAAGGAAAAGCGCAAATACAAGCGTATCAGCCCAAATCGAAAACTTGCGCACAGGAGCGGCAAGACCGGCAAGACAGCAAAGCAAAAGACTGACAGGTAGCACTTTATAACTGAGATTGTACTGTCCGGGTATATGGCAGTAATCGAGTCCCGTATAGAAACGCTCGAGTGGAATCAGAGGATAGAAAAGGCTCACGAGCAGAGGGAGCAGAGCCGCCAGGGCCAGCAAAAACAGCGATGGCAGGAGTGCGGAAACGAAAGACCTGTGCTCGGAAAAAGCGGCCATCATATAGCCCGCAACAGCCAGAAGCGCATAGATGAGGGCAAAAGGACCGAAGCACCAATAAAGCAGGATTGTCCAGAAAATATCGTTCAGCAACGACAGGATATTCGTCGATCTGCAGGAAAATGAAAGCAGCCAGAAGCAGCCAAGCACCTTCAGAAGGGCAATGATGGCGCTAAGCATATTGCCGCCCTCGCAAAGGAAGGCAAGGGCGCAGACTGCCGGAATGAAGCTCAGAGGATAGAAGCCGGGAGTGATGTCCCCGCTGCGCGAAAACTTCCTCATCACATCCCAGCACATAGTCTGGAGAAGCACCAGGAGAACAGCTATGATAAAGCCACCGGCAAATGAATTGCCGAAGAACTGAGTAAGGAACTCAGATGTCCAGGAAGCCACTCCAGAAGGACGCAGGAAGGAGCTGAAGAAATACTCCAGGGTCATAGGAAAATACTGCATTGACTCTTGGTAATGCAGATGTCCGGGAAGGAGCCTGTCCCAGAAGAGCACAATTAAGACACAGAAAGATGCCGTTGTAAGGCATCTTAATGTGAAATTGCAGATTTTTCCTTTCATATTACAATACTACCGTTATTTAAACAGGTACAGAGTTGTTCTTAGTTAAGACCAAGCTGCCTGACGAATGTAGAGCTTGCTTGGTACTGTCGGTTGATTAAGGCCTGTGGCCTTTTCTTCCTGACCGCTCGGCAGAATC
>JALFFZ010000124.1 GCA_022777585.1 Bacteroidales bacterium
TCCGATTTTTATTATATATAATTGCAACCGCTTCCATTTGGAGGCGGTTTTTCAGTTAATAACCTTAATCGAATTTATATGGAAACAAAACCAACACTCAGCCAGCTTCTGGCAAAGCCGATCTGGCAGATGACGGGGGAAGAATTCCTCCAGCTGAACGAATTGGGCAGGGAGAATGCAACCGCAGGCGAAGAACCGAAGGAAGTCATCGAATATGCCCACGGAATCACCGAACTGTCCCAGAAGATAGGGTGCTGCCAAAGCACCATCTACATGCTCAAGAAGGAAGGAGTACTGGACGATGCCATCGTTTCTCAGGTCGGTCGCAAGATTATCTTCAACGTTGGCAAGGCCAGAGCCCTGGCCGACGAGTATCAGAGGACGCAGAGAGAAATCCGGCGTGAGAACCTGTAACGGCGTCCGATATGAAAGAAACGGAGCCATACACAAAGGTGCACGACTTTCTCTTCACGGACCTGAAACTGTCGGAAATGATGGCTCGCATCTTTTCCTTCATCCTCACCAAATGGATAGGTGGGATTCCTGTCTATCGGCAGAGGTATGTGGCGGAAAAATGCAGGGTGTCCGACAGGGAATGCAAACAGATCTTCAAATGTCTGCAGGGCATAGGCCTGATACGGAAGATCCCCAAGGAAACGAACGGGACAGCCAGCTACGAACCTGCAATAGGGAAATGTCAGGACACCACCCAGGTCAAATTTGCACTGGTGAACGCCCTTCACCGGTGCACGGCGTTCACCGGTGCACGCGGCGCACCTTCAAGGTGCACACGGTGCACTTTCGGCGGTGCGTACTATGCACCACAAATACATATAAGTAATAATATTATTCAAACTGAAGATTATGGATTTGTTAAACGAACAAAGCATAGGCTACCTGATTCAGAAGGTACAATCGAATTTGACGGACACGACACCTTATAAACTTTGTGGCAGATTGGGGCAGCTCTCACAATCCGATGTAATGCAACTTCTCGCCAGCTCATATTCGGCACAGATGGAATCCAGAGGAATACTCTGCCCGCTGGACGAGATTACTCTGAAACGGATTGAAAAGATAAGCAATTGGCTTATGAAGAGAAGTAGCCCTGGCCTGATTCTCTATGGTACTTGCGGAACCGGTAAGACAACGATGGTCAAGGCCCTTCAAAAAGTCATGGGGTTAGGACGGAAATATTATTCGGTCTCATGTCTCAATGCCTGTCAAATAGTGGATTACTTCAGGAGTGAAGAGACTCGCTATCAATTCGAGAAAGCTAAAACAATGGAAGTTCTGTTGATAGACGACCTTGGATGTGAGCCGGAGCGTCTGATGATTTACGGAACTGTTTTCGAACCAATAAAGGACATACTATACTATCGTTATGACAGAATGCTTATCACTGTCCTGACCACTAATCTCGGCGACGAAGAAATCTGCACACGCTATGGAGTACGGATTGCAGACAGGATGAATGAGACATTCGACGCTATAGTTTTCAAAGGCACCAGTTACAGAGGCAGGAAGCAGAGACCAGGGTAAAAGTTTGGTTAGCGAGTTTATATTTCGGCATTGCCGAAATTCTTATGCTCCCCTCGGTCACATCACGGAAAAGAAGAAATGAAGACACATGATTCATACAAGGCTGGCCGTCCCCCTAAGGGGAATAGCAAGCGTTCGTTCAAACTCACTGTCTCGTTCAATGAGGACGAGCTTTTAATGATGCGTCACAAGGCCAGAAAAACCGGAATGACACCTGCGGCATATTGCCGAAGAGCTGCCGTCAGGAAGCAGATTGCCGAGGCCCTTTCGGAGGAAGACAGAAAGCTGTTGCACTCCCTGTGGAATATCGGCAACAATCTCAATCAGCTGGTGCACAACCTGCACGCCTTCGGCAGAACAGCACAGGAAAGAGAACTCAGGCAGATGTCCCGTGAGTTCTCGCAGGTATTGGCATATTTCAGGGAGGTGCGTGATGGTAGGTAAGATAATCAAGGGCAGCTCGTCAGGGCAATGTGCGGGCTATTGCCTCAATCACGACAATGCGGAAATCCTCTGCTGGCAGGGCCTGGACATTGACTTCATCCAGGCGGAGACATTGGCCTCAAGTGAAGGCAGGGAACGTCTGACGCTTGCGAGAGAGATGGCCCTGAACATCAGCCGTAGTTTTGACGAGCAGGCCTCCCTGAACCCGGCCGTGGATAAGCCTGTAGGACATATCCCTCTGTGCTTCATGAAGGAGGATGCGCCCCTGTTGGACAATGAACGTATGCGGCGTATTGCAGAGGAATACCTTCGACTGATGGAATACAGTGACACCCAGTACATGGTAGTCAGACACGATAACTCCAAGGGCAATCCTCACGTCCATATCTTCTTCAACCGTGTGGACAACAATGGGAAATGCCTCAGTGCCTGGCAGGACTTCCGGCGCAATGCTGAAGTCTGCCGCAAACTGACTGTCAAGTACGGACTGAATATGGCGAAGAACCGCAGCAACACCATCGTGAACGACCTTCACGGACGTGAGCGTGTGCGGTATCAGATCAGCAACGCAATCGACGCAGCTCTGCCGCATTGCCGGGATTGGAATACGCTCGGCAGAACCCTTCTGCAGCAGGATATCACGATGGAACTAGTCCGCCGCAACAACGGCGAGATTCAGGGAGTGAAATTCGGGAAGAGAAGCGATTCTGATGGACACTGGTACGAGTTTGGAGGCTCCAAGGTGGGAAGGAAATATAGCTTTGCCAATATCGACAGGGCACTAAAAACAGGGATGAGCCTTGATGAGGCTCAGCAACACAGGGACGAGAGTGAACGCCAGGGGCACAATCCATCCCATTCGGAAGCCATCACTGCCGCAATCGGCATTCTCACATCCGGCTTCTGCGACACAGCACCACAGGTTGATGACGCTGAAAGACGGAGGAAGAAAGAACTTGAAAAGAAGAAGCGGGGCATACACCGTTAAACCATAAACAAATGATTCTTATGAAACAGAAGAATTTCGACTCAGATGTCATTCCTGCGGAACAGGTCGTTCTGCTGGAGAAACACATACTTGAAGAGCTTAAGAAACTTCGCGCAGATTCGGTCGAGGAGATGAAGAATGTCCGCACGGAATCTGAGCGTAAGAGCAAGCTCCTGGCGGAATACCAAGCAACCCCTATGGAGGTCGTTGAGATAGACAGTCTATGGGACATAATTAACCCCGATACCATCGTGAGGAACTTCGATGAGCGTCTGAGACCGCTGAAGGAAAGCGATAAGTCAATGGCTGCGCTTTTGAACAAGATCGACAACCGGACAGGCAGGATAGACAATGGACTTGACAATCAGTATTCCCTGATAGAAGGGCTGGATTCATATATCACCAAACCGTCCCGGAGAAGGCGCTTCTTCGAGTTTGTCTGGAAGAACAGGTACAATGTCATCTACGATGTAGCTGTAGCCTTACTCTCCCTCTTTGCGATACTCTGGACTCTCTACGAATCCCGCTGGTCGGATGACGCCTGGGCCAGGCGTGCGTATGATGCGGCCGTTATTCTGGAATTTAAGGATAAGGAGATTGTCTATCATAGCGTCAGGCAGGACTTTGCCAATGGCAAAGCAAAATCCAACAAGCATCGGATTCGTGAGCTCGAAGCGGAGGTTAAGGAGTTGGAGATGGCTGGCGCGGGTGCGGATGATGTGGATGATGGCGGGTCTCATTAGGCTTATCAAGATTATAAGACTTATAGAATTTATAAGATTTATAAAAGTTATAAGTCTTATAGCTGTAAGGGCAACTCGCTTTGGACAATTTATAGTATTCATATGCCCAAATGACGATAAATCAGCATCATATTGTTTTAATTGGGCACAATTTTTCAATAAATTGTGTATATTTGGCGTTCTATTGCAAGCAGTTATCATTGAATCATCATAGTGCTATGGCTCGACCATTTGTCAAATGGGCAGGGGGTAAAGGTAAATTACTTAGTACCCTAAATGATAATTTGCCGGCTGATTTTTATATTCAGCCGGCAGTTACATATTTTGAACCTTTTGTCGGAGGAGGAGCAATGTTATTCCATATGCTCGACCATTATCCTAATATTAACAGAGTAGTTATCAATGATATTAATCCTGCCTTGGTGAATTGTTACCGACGAATACAAAACAATCATTTACCACTAATTCGAGAGCTAAAACTTTTGCAGGATGCTTTCTATAGTCATCAAACAAATGATGAACGAAGAGCATTTTATTATGAACTTCGTGATGAATACAATCGGGTGTCTTCTAGATTAACCATTCGAGCAGCGGCTCTTTTCATCTTTTTCAATAAAACCTGTTTCAATGGCTTATATAGGGAGAACTCATTAGGGAAGTTTAATGTTCCCTATGGAAGATATCTCCATCCGACAATTTGCAATGAGGAAATTATACTGAATGCGCATAATGCGCTTCAGATTGTTGAAATCAATTTAGGTGAGTATACCGACGTTATTCGGAAGATAAATTGGGATGAGTATAATTTCTTTTATTTTGACCCTCCCTATAGGCAATTACTTGGTTTTAATAATTTTAAGCAATATACGCTAAATGCATTCAACGATCCTGAACAAGAAGCATTGAAGTTATTCTGCGACAGAATCAATGAGCATGGTGGTCGCTTCTTGTTGAGTAACTCTGATAGTGAGCTTGAGCCTGGCGTCAGCTACTTTGATCGGCTATATGAAGGATATCACATTCAGCATATTACAGCACCCCGATCAATTAACGCTCATTCGCCAGGGATTCAAATGTGTAGTGAAATCCTTGTCAAAAATTATTAGCAACTATGAAGAAAATACTCATACAAGCAAATAATCTTGATACAGTCGTTGACTCGTTTATGTATATTTACCTTCATAAAGGTTGCACAAAACGAGAACTAGCTGACTATTGCGGTTTTTCAATGAGGCAGGTGGACTATTATACAAATGCTTGCAAATATTTAGGGTTGATTAATCAGGATTGGACTCCAACCGAATTAGCAGAAGATATTTTCAAAAATAGTCAAGCTGAGGTAAATGAAAGGATATATGAGATAGTCATTAATGATGAATTGATGGGTTCTATCTACCATTATATCCAGAATAATCCGGACAAAGAACCTAAGCAATATGCAATTGATTTGGTGAAGAAAGAATATCCGGGCTATAGCGAAGCTGTATATCAAAGACGTTCTGATAATATCGTTAAATGGTGCAATAGAATAATATCTTATATGAGCAAAAAATAACAATTATGGCATATCTTACAGAACTTCAGGTTGAACAAATCAAGCAGCATGTTCTACAGGAAGATGATGCTTTGAGGTATAAATATAAGGCAAAATCATCGCAGTATGACACGAGGAAAGTGCTCCATGCTGAAGTTGAGCATTATGAAGAATTAGGATGGGTTGCTGGGCCTCCACTAAAGACAAAAACGCCAATATCACTCCGGAAAGGACATGATCGTCAGTTTGAAGATGATATATGGTGTATGTTTTATAATCTTGGATTCAGGACATTGAATGCTGATGAAAAACTGGTCATCCAGTGGGGGCAACACGAAACAGAGAAAAAACAACTTGATGTTGTTGCCGTTGGAGATGATGCTATTTTCGTTGTTGAATGCAAATCAGCTGCTAATGCAACGAAGAAGAGTTTTAAGACAGAGTTAAATGAGATGGTTCAGTACATGGAGGGAATGACTGAATCTTTACGGCAATTATATGGTAAAGACAAAAGGGTAAAGTATATTTTCGCAACCCGAAACTATCATATTGTTGAAGGGGGTGAGGATGACCAAAGAATGAAGGATAATGGTATTTATCATTTGGATGATAATGCCTATAACTACATCTGTAATTTGATTAAGTCATATCAAACTTCAGTCATCTATCAGTTTTATGGACTGATGTTTAAAGATGAACTGATTAATAATAAGCCAATTACTATTCCTGCGCTAAAAGGCTCGATGGGCAACAAAGACTATTATCTTTTCTCAATTGAGCCAAGCACTCTATTGAAAATTGGGTTTGTTTTGCATAGAACTAGGGTAAACGACTCAATGGCACCGACATACCAGCGTCTGCTAATACCTAAAAGGTTAAAAGGTATCACAAAATTCATAGATGACGGTGGCTATTTCCCGAATTCTATAATCTTAAATTTCGCTGAGCCATCGAGTGATTTGCGCATTACCTTTGACGAAATACACAAGGAGGAAGACTCGGATTCAATTTTTGGTCTTCTAAATATCCCAAATGCATATGGTATTGCTTATATCATAGATGGACAACACCGCGTCTATGGATATGCAAATTCAAATATGAAGAACAAGCATACTATTCCTGTAGTTGCATTTAGTGGTATGGAATCTGAAGAACAGCTTAAGATTTTTATGGAAATTAATGAAAATCAAAAAGCTGTTAGTAAGAATCTTCGTATAGATCTTGAGGAAGATCTATTTTGGACATCATCGCGACTTGATTCGAGAATGAAGGCATTACGTTCATCCACAATAAAAGAATTGAGTAGCAAACCAGGAACAGTGTTATATAATAAGATCTCAATTGGAGAAGATTCTGCAGATCTTAGCTCAATACCATTTGATACAGGTCTGTCACAATCTGGTCTTATCCCTAAAGCTAAGAATACCAAGTGGGTTGACGAATCTGACGCATACCTGTATGACAAGAATGAAACTGATATAAATAAGGCAATGACAGAAGCTAGAAAAAGAATCGCCCAATTTGTGCTTGGGTGTTATGAAACTGCTTCTGACAAAATGACGAGCGAGGCGAAAGAGGAGTTCTTGCTTTCAAACCGAGCTACATATGCTTTCATCGTACTTGTCGGATCTCTTCATGCATATCTGGTGAATAGCGGAATGTTATCAGTATCGTCAACAATCAGTAGACGTAATGAGGTGATAGCCCCTTATATTGAAGCATTGGCAAATGGATTAAACACTCTTCCTCAAGAAGAAAGTACCTTCCTAAGGGGTATTCAGGGACAAGGAGCTGAGAAAAAATGGCTTCTTTCCTATCAAAATATCATTAATAGAGTATATCCTGACTATTTCCCTGAAGACCTTAAGGAATGGAAAGAGATGAGAGACCAGGATCTTCAAAATGAAGGTAAGAAATTGAAAGAAGATATCAGGAAACAACTTCGCCGGTTGCTGTTTGAACGACTCGAGCAAGTGTTTAAGTCAAAGTGGTTGAGCGGTAATATTGCTATCATTAAAAATGAGGTTGAGAATAGAATAATCAAATCAGATGGAGATAGGGAAGATTTTGATCTTATGGAGTATGATTGGAGGGACTATCTAGAAGTTTCGGACTATAAAGATATCATAAGCAAGAACTTTAGCTATCCCGAGTTCGAAGAAGTATTTAGCATAAACATCGGATTACCGTTTAAGTCAAAAACTGAAAAGTTGGCATGGCTGAACTTGATTCCCGAGGGTAAAGGAAAGAAAGCATCTGCATTGACTCGTTCTGATATCAATAGGCTTGAATTAATCAATAGTCATCTAGCCCAGTTTATCTCCGAGTAAATATGTATCAGGAAATTTGCAGAAATGACAGAACTCTTCGCGATTACCAGCAGGAAGCGAAGAAGCAGATTTTTGAATCGTGGGAAGACTGTGATAATGTTATGTTCCAAATGCCAACTGGGACTGGTAAAACGAGGCTGTTTACTTCTATTATCAGTGATATCAAGGCATGGAGTATAATCAATCAGGAGGATGCTAGGGTTCTAATAATAGCTCATAGAGTAGAGTTAATAGAACAAATAAGTGAAAGCCTTAATAGGTATAAGGTGTCACATGGAATAATAGCCGGTGGACACGAGCGCAATATTCAAGCTCAAGTTCAAGTAGCTTCTATCCAGACAATTACGCATAGGGCAAATATAGAAGTCGCTCGCAGCCTTCCTATTCGTTTTATCATAATTGATGAAGCGCACCATTCAACAGCTAATTCTTACAAAAAATTGTGGGAACTATATCCCAGTGCGAAGAAATTAGGCGTAACGGCGACCCCTTGGCGCATGAATCATCAGGGCTTTGCGAAAATATATGATAAGCTGATCCTTTCAAGGTCCATAAAAGAGTTTATTGAACAAGGTTGGCTTTCACCATATTGTTTTTACTCTATCGGAAGTGGGAGTAAAGTGACACAAGAGATCAATAGTATAAATGAATTCGATATAGAGGGCGATTATAAAATATCTGCACTTGAAAAAACGATTGATCAAAGTGCTATCCGAGCTCAGCTTCTTGATAGCTATTTAAAATTTGCAAAAGGGAAGAAAGGCATTATCTATTCAATAAGCAGAAAACATAGCGACCATATATGTGCAGAATATAAAGCCAAAGGTGTTAATATAGTTCGGATAGATAGCGAAACTCCTAGGGAGGAAAGACGCTTGTATGTTCAAAAATTCCGAAAGGGGCAAATTGATATAATCGTAAATGTTGATATATTTTCAGAAGGCTTTGATTGCCCCGATATTGAATTTATACAGCTTGCTCGACCGACTAAATCACTAGTAAAATATTTACAACAAGTTGGAAGGGGGCTGAGACCAGTTAATGGGAAGGGTAAATGCATTATCCTTGATAATGTTGGCTCATATCTTGAATTTGGACTACCTGACGCTAACCGGGATTGGTATTCCGATTTTATTGGAGAGCAAAATGAATATCCCAAAACATCAGTGCCGTCAAGGGTATCTAACTTTAATATTAAAGAAAAGTCGTTTAGTGAAGGAAATGATGTGATTGGGCTTATTGAGGACGTTGATATAAGCGGCAATCAGACTCAACAGATTTTTGGAGATTGGTCTTCTGATGATGATATATTATTACGCACTTTGGTAGAGGATAGGCAATGTTCTCTTGATATTGTGGCTTCCGTCTTTAAAAGGAGTGTCGAGAGTATACAAAAAAGATGTGTTGATTTGTCAATTTCATACGAGGTAAACAACGGGTAATCCCTCGTTTTCCCTCCACTCAACTCCACACAAATTCACTCAAGTTCGAGTCCGAAATCTCCCTAAAAAATGGGGTACAAAATGGGGTACGATTCCAAAAAATGCCTCTCAGGATATCTGAGAGGCATTTTCAGTGGAGATGGGCGGACTCGAACCGCCGTCCAAACACCGTACCAGGTGGCTTTCTACACGTTTATCCGGCCTTTGGTTTTCGTCTCGGGAATGCCGGCAGGCGGGCTGACCCGAACTTATCCTTTGGGGCTTGGCGGAGTTTAAAGGAGTCCCTCCGTGCATCCGGTTTGAATGATACCCCGTGTTCAGGACATAACCGGCCTAAAGCCTGCGGGATACTCGTCAGTGCCGCAGCCTTGGCGGCCTGATTAAGGTGATCAACCTGGTTGATTACGCAGCGAGTGCAACGTTGTTGTTAGCAACTGAATTTACGGCCATCGGGATTTACGTGCTGACGCGCCACGCGCACGACGTGCTTACCATCCGGAGTCAATGCTGTCAAAACCAAAACATCCCCGAATGGACGGCAAAGATATGAAATAGGCTTTAGAATTCCAAGATTTTTTCGAAATGAGCGTTATGCGATTACGAATCGTTTTATATGGATGTTCATTCACTTTCATTTAATAAAAATTAGCGTTTCAAATCGAAAAAGTCAATTTTAATACTAATTAACTTACAGTCTTTAAGCAAAACTAACCTAAATGCTTATAATGTATAACAATATCCACAAGAATATCATCAACCAAAATATAGAACCCTCAATATAAACGTTTTATAAGGGTTTCCTGCCGACAGACTAAAATATCATTGCAATTTTAATTACGTTTTATATTATTGATTTTCAGCGATATAACAAATACTTAACAAAATTTATGTAAAAAATTTCTACAAATATTTGCATATTTAATTTGGATGCACTACCTTTGCATTCGAGTTGATGATGAGGTTCTCTCACATACAGCTCGTTGGTTATTAGTTTTAGTGTTATTAATTATGTGGTTATGTGAGCATTCGCGCGTGAGGCGCCATTGCTCATCGGTTTAAAAAGGTCTTTTACAAGACCTTTTTTTCGTTTATAGGCTCCCCAGCCGCCCTTGCGGACAGGAACGCCGTCAATCAAAGGTGTCCAGCGGGCCATACCCTCTACAGAGCGCATGGAAGTATTGCCGTAACGGTCCCTCCACGGGCCGCCACAGCTCTCCGCCAGGCCATTCTCAAAATTCTCGAGAAGAATGTATCTTTCGGCAATCCATTCCGCAGAAAGAGAGTTCATGAAGTTGACATCCTTGACAGCGGTAATCTTCTCCGCGTCCACCTCCTGGACATTGTACATGAAGACAATCCGGACACAGTCCCAAGCCTCGAGCAACTCCATGCAATGCTGCTGGAGATATTGGAAAAGCATCCGGAAAACCATTGATTTCCTGCGGGCTGAATTCAAGGAATACCTGCCGCTGCTTCTGTTTATTCTTGGGTGCGGGGGTTCCTGAAAAGGATAATGGACAGCGGCAGTGCAATGAGAGCCATTGTCGCGCTGACTGGCAGGTAGATTCCGAAATTGCAATACTCCACCACCACGAAGGTGACCATCAGCAGGGCTATGCCGATGATGGCCGAGATGCCGTACTGGATGCGGATGTCGCCTGGCTTCACGATCACGCGGGCGAGATTCGGGACGGCAAGGCTCACGAAACCCACGGTTCCGCAGATACTGACCGCACTGGTGACCAGGACGCTTATCATGAAGAGTATGAAGGCCTTCGAGGCATTGGACAATTCGATTTCGCCCTTGTAATGCCGGGTAAGCCGGTTGGCACAGACGAAGGCCGTAGCCAGGCCGGAGGCGAAGAGGAGCAGGCTTATGACAATGTCGGCCGCAGTGACTCCCTGAAGTTTGAAATTGGCGGCGCCCCAGAGATAATATTGCTTCAGAAGGTCTCCGGTCGGGGCATTGGTCACGACAATCGTGCATAGCGAGCCGACGAAGGTGCCGAAGATGATGCCGAACGTTATCAGACGCGAGGTATTCAGCCGGATGGCAACAAGAGATACAATAACTGCGCAGATGCCCTGTGCAATGAAGGCGCCGACGGTCAGGGAGCACCAGCCGGACATTGTAGCCGCGGCGGCACCGAGGCAGGCTGCGCTTCCAAGGCCGAGCGAATAGATATCCCCCAGCTGATTGCGCCAGAGATACTGCATCTGGACACCGCCTACTGGCAGGGCGATGCCACAGATGAGAACATACAGAAGATTGAGAATCATGCTATTCCAGATAAAGTCCAGCCATAGGATTGATGCCGCAGGAAGGCGTGGAGGCTACGAGGCGTCCGGCCGTGTCATAGATGTACATGTCACCCTCTGCGGTATATTCGCCGGCGCCCACGAAAACATAGCCGCCATTGTATGAAAGAGAATAATAATTCTCGACAGGCTCATCGAAGAGCAGGCCCTTGTCCTTCCCCGAAGTCATGTCATAAACGTGGACAGAGCCCGTCATCTTCCAGTCGGCTGAATATTGGCCGCAGGCTATATACATCTGGTTGTCAGGACCTTGCACAATTTTCGACAATGAAGTATAGTCCAGGTCCACCACATTGCCGTCGGACAGCGACACCCTCTGGAGCCTGGACGTGGTCGCAACATCCCACGTGGCAGGATCGTATGTATCCCAGCTGCAGACATAGAGATACTTCCCTGCGGCATCGGCCACGAGGCTCTGCGGATTGCTGTTGACCTCCAGCTTCTCGATCTCACGGAATGAATCCAGGTCCACCACTGATACGGTATTGTCGTAGCCGTAGCCGGAATTGGCAACGTATGCCCTGCCATCTCTGATGCAGAGCCCCTCCGGATACGAGCCCACTGCGGTCAGACGTACAGAATAGCCGTCGTTGCGGGAGATCTCGCCCAGCCAGCCCTCACTGTAGGTGACATATACCTTGCCATCCGAAACGGCCAGCGAGCGGGGTGAAAGCCTGGTCTCCCCTTCCTCTGCCTTGACCTCGCCTATGACATTGAGTTCCAGGTCAGTGACGAAGACGACCTGAGAGCAGTTCACGGAGATATACAACTCATTGCCGTTCCTGACAATGTCCTGGGCCACGTCGCCGAGCTGACGGCCGTTGACATTATAGAACAGGTCTCCCGCAACATCCCCGGTTTCAGGATTGTACAATGCGATTGAAGCATCATTGCTCCCCATATTTCCATTGTTCAGGATAAGGAAGCCCTTGAGGGACGGTACAGGTCCCGGTGTCTCGACATTCTCGCAGGAAGCGAGAGTCAGTGCCGCAAATGCGGCGAGAAGAATGTACTTTTTCATTTCAATATGATAATTTCAATGTTAATCTCCAGTTTCTGCCCGGCATCGGGTAGTATTTCATTATCTCATAGTTCTTTCCGGCAAGATTCAATGCCTCCGCACTTGCGGCCAGCCTCCACTCGTGCCTGCGTCCGAAGATGAATGTGCGGTTCAGACTGAGCACGTGGTCGGCGTAAGGCTCTATCCTGTAAGCCCTTGTATTCTGAGAAAGGCTGTACCTGACCCCGACGGCCTGGACAGAGTAGCCGAGATTCAGCCACCTTGTCTCAAATACGGCTGAGACATATCCGGAATACCTTGGGGTATAGGCTATCTGATGCTTGTAATATTTTGAATTCTTGTCAGTTACGTCCACGGCACGCTGATATGAGCAAGTGGCGTCTGTGCGGAGTCGAAGCCAGTCTGCCAGCCGGCCGGACGCAGAGCAGGACAGATCGCAGCCCCACATATTGACCTTGCCGAGATTGCGCATGCTCCAGATGAACATTGACGGGATTGCGGCAATCTTGTCCCTTACCCTGTTGTGATAGGCGTCAATGGAAGCCGTCACCGACCATGCACCCGGACTTGAGTCAAAGAGCCGGTCATAGGCAAGGCCGATATTGAATTGTAGCGCCTTTTCCGGGTCAAGGTCCTTGTTCCCCATCCTCGGATAATATATGTCATTGAATGTCGGGAGTCTGTAACTTTCTTTGAATGAAGCCCTTAACCTCAAATCAGGGACAATGCTGAAGGATGCTCCCAACGACGGTGAGAAATGTTCCCGCCCCGGGGCCGGACTCCCCTTCCTGGTCTGCTCACGGACAATGGTGGCGAGCAGGGAGGCCACGGCATTGAGCCTGCCGCGGGAATATTTGACGGACAATGCCGTATAGGATGTCTCCCTCACAGGATACAGGCAACCCGGAATGTTGGCGGACAGGGCGCTGATGACCAGATCCTCTGCCACGGATGCGCTCAGGAACGGTTTCGGACTCCAGAGCAGGACTGTGGACAATGTGGCATTCCTCTGCCTGTACCTGTCATCCTCGGGCTCGGGAAGGGATGCGCTGTCATTGAGATAGCGGTTCCAGGCATCATTGTAGCTGAGCGAAGTCTTGAGTTTCAGGGGGATGCGGAATGACACGTCGTGAATGACGCTGCATATCAGGCTCTTGTCCCAGAGCCGCTCGGAAGGATGCTGGGTATAGAGGATGACGGAGCCCGGCAGTCCGCGCTCGCTCATCGCGCCGGCAATTTTCACGTCCAGATTGCCGGCTTTTCCCATTTCTCCGTGCACATTGGCCTCGGTCTTCAGAGACTTCACATCCGAATTGAGGCGGATTTCGTGAGTGGTGACATTTCCGTTGTGAAGGACGAAGGGATAATCTCCGTCGGAAACCAGGCCACCGACTGAAACGGAGGCGTTCCAATTATCCCCAAATCCCTGAGAGACACGCATATAAGGCTCATATGTCCCGAATGACGCAGCCCTCAGGCGCACATCGGCACGGGTTCCCTGAAGCGGGCGGAGAGTGGAGATTTCCACCGTTCCGACAGAGGAATTGAGCCTTGCGCTGCGGTAAATGTCATCGTTTCCGGCGATTTTCACAGTGATTCCAGACACGGCTTCGAGGTCGAAAAGGCCGATGTCCACCTGGCCGTTCATTGCGTCCGTGAGAATGACGCCGTCATAGCTGATGCCAGTGTGCTGCGCTCCGAAATTCCTGATATTCACCGTCTTGAGACCTCCTATCCCGCCGTAGTCGCGAATGCTTACACCGGCGAATGTCTTCAACGCTTCCTGCAATGCAGCCATCCCCGACTTCTCAATTCTGTCCCTGCCGAGGCGGGAGGACGGGCTGGAGGAAGATGCCGATGGGTTCCTGTCACCGGTCACTGCGGAAGCGGCCAGTGTGTCGTCCGGAACGGTCCCGGAAGTTTGGCCGCGGTAATCGAGTCCGGACACGGTCGGCCGTGAGGCGTGGGTTACAGAAGCGGGAGCGGTCAGCGAAGTGGCAGTGGTGGCCGCCACGACTGCAGGAAACGCTGCGGCAGTGGAAACCGCCGCATACAAATCCGCATATGAAAGCCAGGCCCCCATGAGGGCCAATGCAAATGATAAAGGTAAACGCATAATCCAACTTGCGGACCTGACCCCGGGTCCCTGGGTTTTACAATGCTGAAGGCAGGTCTTCGGACTCGTCCCGACCGGAAGCCTTCCCATTCCGAAGAACAGTGGCAAAGAATATCCGGTCACATCAAACTGATTAAACACCTCACTTGTCTTCTCGGCATAGCGAAGCGAGTGGACTCACCGCTGCGGGCACAGTTCAGGTCTTTCACCTGATTCCCATTTTCACCCTTCCCGACCGCCGGCCCGGAAGGACACCATCAGCGACAATGCTGTATTTCGATGCAAATATACACATTTTCCGGTTACTGTCCGTGCAAAAAAAGACATTTGCCCAACCCTATACGATATGTGTCTTGCCACTTCGTACAGGAGCATGTTATGTTTAGACTCTCTTGACGGCTCACCCCCCCGATAGATTGCAATCTTATCAGAATCGGCAATGCGGATGCGTACAGTAGATGGCCGGACAAAAATTGGAGTTTAAGTGTGGCGGTGCGGAGATTAATACCTGTGATAAGGCTCCGACATGACGTGCAGGGTCTTGGGAATCCAGACACGGTAGCGGCCGCTCTTGTCCCAGTCATTTCCGGCAGAGGCGAAATCGCAGAAGTGAATGAGTCTGACGGATTTCTCCCCAGGGTCCTCCAGATTGGCACCGAGAACCATAGGCACCTGCAGGTCAAGCCAGTTGAAAGAGTCTCCGGCAATGCTCGGAACGGCATCCACATAGCCCTCTTTATCCACCTGAATCACAGCATTTTCATCCACATAGCCATCTCCGAAGCGACTGTCCCTGGCAAACACCAGAGGGCCGCGAATGACTGCCTGCATATTGTTCAGTTCCACCACTCTTGTACGGAGATCCATAGAGATCGCAACCACGTCGCCATCTTTCCATTTCCGGGTCAGTGACACATAGCCCTTGATTGCAGTGCAAGCCTGCGGCTCACCGTTCAATGTTACATTGAAAATGCCTCCCGCCCACTCCGGAACACGGAGCGCCAGAGTGAATTCCACAGGCCTGGCCGGATGAAGGGTCACATTGACATTGCCGTCCAGAGGATAGGCTGTCTCCACATTCACTCCGACATTGACCCGGCCTGCACGGAAACCAGCCTCAAGCGGGAGCCAGAGGTTCAGAGATGCCTTGTTGTCATTGAAAGTCAATGCGGTACGAGGAATAAGGGCGAAGCCTCTCGGGCCGTTGGCATTGCAGCAGTTGATATGCATTCCGCATTGCTCCTCCCCCGCCGAGCGATGGCCTTCCAGAGGGCTGTACTTGGATATTTCGCTGCCGTCAGCCTTCATCGAGGCCATCAGGGCATTGTACATTGTCCTTTCAAACTGGTCGGCATAGAAGGCGTCACCGGTCTTTTCCAGAAGCCTTGCGCAGAACTGCATCCAGGTGAATGTCACGCAGGTTTCCATCATATGGTATGACGGGATGGTCTGACGTTCACGGCCCATATACCAGCATTCGAATGCGGCGCCGGAGCCGGCAATATTGATTTCGTCCCGGACAATGCTCTCCGCCGTCTTCCTGGCAGCCAGAAGATATTTCTCCTCCCCGATGACCTCGCCAAGTTCGACCAGACCCTCGTAGCAGGACATCATCTCGTAGGCCTTCATTCCGTTTTCAAATGACCACCATTTCTTCGGGAAGGCTGACCTCGCAGATACCGGGATATCTTCCAACGCCTTGGTTATCAATTGAGAAGACCCTTCTTCCTCAATACTTTCCACAATCCGCCCTGCAAAATCCAGATACTTTTCCGCCCCGGTCTCCCGGTAAAGCCAGACCACCGGCTCAAGGACGGAGCAGCTCGCCATACCTAAATAATTGCCTGTCCGGGCAATGTCTGCATCCCTTGATTCCAGATCATTGATGAGACAGTCAATGCTCCTTGCTGCGGCATCGAGAACGGCCTTGTCCCCTGTCAGGTCATAGTAGGACAGCAATGCCAGAGCCGTGTATTTCCTGCCCCAGATATCCCAATGCTTCAGTCTCGCCCCGGGAGCATAACTTCCTATGAATCCGTCCGTTTCCTGTGTAGAGACAAGGTCCCTGATTCCGGCCTCGATCTTTGCCAGCAGGGCCGGGTCACCGTTGTAGCGGTACATATCCATTGCCCCGAGCATCCATTTCCCGATGAACTCGGTGCTCCAGGACTTGGTATCGTCCTTGTGGCGGAAAGGTTCCACGAGCTCGTCCACGTCCCTGGACATGACCATTCCCCTGTTGCAGACATCAATCCGCTCGCCGATATAGCCGCCGATTCTAACTTTCGGGCAGCCGTCATCCGCATTCAGGCTCAATGACGGGTCGGCCAGCATTGCCGCAAGGCTCAGGAGGAGTATCTTTCTTTTCTTCAGCATTGGCAGAATTTAAATGAGTTCCGGCAGGAAGGAACTGATTATCAACACAATGATACCGATTATAAGGACAGCCACAGTCTTTCCGGAGCAGCCCTTCCATTCCTTGAGGATGATGCCCCAGACATTGGAGAATGTCACATTCAATGCCATGAGTATGCACCAGCTGAAGGTCATCAGCGACTCGGACGAGGTCAGGAAGCCCTTCCCGAGGCTGAGCCCGAAGAACTGGCTGTACCAGAGCAGGCCTGCCAGGGCGCAGAAAAGCAGGTTGGAAGCCCATACGCTGCCGTTCGCATAGTCCTTGAATGTCTTGTTGCGGGCATTCTGGAAGAGGCAGTAGGCGGCATTGGTCAGGAAGCCTCCGAAAGTCACCAGGAAGGTTGCAGGGAGGGCCTTGAAAATGTCGGCTGTGGCGTCCCCGAAGTTCAGAGGTTCCCCGAAGCCCAGGCCGATATTGAAACAGGCGCTCATGAATCCGGCGGCCAGTGCCACGGCGATGCCTTTGGTGAAATTGAAATCCTTGACCGCCGCCTTCTTCTCCTCCTCTGACAATGATGAAGACTTCATGTGACCTGCCAGACCTATGATTGCAATGCCGGCAAGGGTGGCAATGACTCCGCAGATTACTGATGCCGTAAGGTCACCCGGCCTTCCGAGGAAGAGAGGAGTAAGGATGGTACCGAGGCCGGCGCATGTTCCGAGCGCTATCGACTGGCCGAGAGCGACACCGAGATAACGCATTGACAGCCCGAATGTCAGGCCTCCGACACCCCACAGCATTCCGAAAAATATGGTCAGCAGGACTTCCTTCGGAAATGAGGCATAAAGCTGGAGAAGATGGCCGTCCGCAGGGACTGCGAGCATTGCTCCGGCAAACGGAAAGATGAGCCAGGCGAATATGCCCTGGACCAGCCAGAATGTCTCCCAGCTCCAGGACCTGATTTTGTTGATCGGAACATAACTGCTTGACTGGCAGAATGCTCCTATTGCTATTATGACAAGTCCGATTACGATTTCCATTTCCTATCGCTTTGAGAGAACATCCTTTTCATAGGCCTGGATTTCAGCGATGAAGGCATCACCGACAGGTACATTGCTGCGGAGGCAGAACTCGTCGTAAACCGCATTCCAAGGCAGAGATTTCGCCTCCTCCATCAATGCCAGAACCTCGAAATGGCGGTCTTCCAATTCATACCTGGAGATGAGCTCACGCGGTTCAAGCAATGCCCTGAGCATGCATTTCTGGGCGGAGCGGGCACCGATGACGTAGGCTCCGATGCGGTTCATGGCCCCGTCGAAGAAATCAAGCCCGTAATGCACCCGGTCAAGTGCCCCTGCACGGACAATCTCGCTGAAGAGTTCCTGAGTCGGGTCGTCCATTATCGTGACGTGGTCGGAGTCCCAGCGGATAGGACGGCTTACGTGGAGCATAAGTTCCGGCACGAAGCAGAGCAATGCGGAAACCTTGTCCGCAGGGCTTTCAGTAGGGTGATAATGTCCTGTGTCGATGGTCGGAATCTTGCCGTTTGCGGCCGCATAGGCCGTATAGAAGTCATGCGAGCCGACGGTGAAACTCTCCAGCCCGATGCCGAAGACCTTGCCCTCGATGCAGTCCTTCATATTGGCCTTGTCTTCACTGAAAATCTTGTCGAGAGAGTCCCTGAGCAGGCTGCGGTAGAGGTAATGATTGACTGACACGTCCTTGCAGCCGTCGTGCACCCAGATGTTCATTATGCACGGGTCTCCCTGCGCCTTGCCGATCTCGTCGGCGATATCGCGGCAGCGCCTGGTATGCTCAATCCAGAAATCCCTTATGCCCTTGTCCGGATTGGCCAGGGACAGATTGCCGCTCTTCGGATGTGAGAATGAGGTGGAATTGAAGTCAAGAAGGGTATCGTTCTCCCTGCCCCAGTCAATCCAGCTGCGGAAATGATCCACCGTCACCTCGTCCCTGTCCACGACCTTGCCCTGAAAATCTCCGTAGATCTCGTGGAGGTTCAGCCTGTGGCTTCCGGGGATGAGGCTCTTCGCCTTGAGGATGTCGGCCCTCAGTTCGTCTATGTTCCTGGCTGCTCCAGGATAGTTCCCGGTGCTCTGGATACCGCCCGAGAGAGCACCTGCCTGGACCTCGAAGCCCTTCACATCGTCCGCCTGCCAGCAATGCATGCTGAGATGGAAATTCCGGAGCTGCTCCAGCACTTCTTCAGTGTCGATGCCTATGGCGGCATATCTCTCCTTCGCCAGGGCATAAGTCTGTGTCGTCAGTTTTGAGTTCATGGTGTTATTTTTAATCATTTGACATTCGAGTTACACCCTAAAGATAGACATATTTTCGCGATATTTTCGAGAATTTGATTAAATTTGCAGATAAGTGTGCTTTTGACGGAGCAGTATGGTTTTTGCAGAGAGAAGGGATGGCAAAAGCACCGCATGAAACGAGTATTACGCTTTAAACAACGATAAAAACAGAATGAAAAAAGCTTACGTATTTCCTGGTCAGGGTTCCCAGTTCCCGGGCATGGCCAAAGAATTATACGAAAAGAGTCCAAAAGCAAAGGAAATGCTTGAGACTGCAAATGAAATCCTCGGATTCAGGATTACCGACATCATGTTCAACGGTACCCCGGAGGATCTCAAGGCCACGAAGGTGACCCAGCCGGCGATATTCCTTCATTCCACAGTACTTACAGCCTGCTATCCCGGTTTCGAGCCGGCAATGGTGGCAGGACATTCGCTCGGAGAGTTCTCCGCACTCGCGGCAGCCGGGGCAATTGCGTTCGAAGACGCCCTCAGGCTAGTGGCCATAAGGGCAAAGGCAATGCAGAAATGCTGCGAAAAGGTTCCAGGTTCAATGGCAGCCATCATCGGCCTTACAAATGAGCAGGTCGAAGAAATCTGCAGGTCCTGCTCCGGAACCGTCATCCCAGCCAACTACAACTGCGACGGCCAGGTAGTCATTTCCGGAGAGACGGAGTCTGTAAACGAGGCCTGCGGCAAGGCCAAGGAGGCAGGAGCGAAGAGAGCCCTTCCGCTCGCAGTCAGCGGAGCCTTCCACTCCCCTCTTATGGAACCGGCCCGCATCGAGCTCGGGGAAGCCATCGAAAAGACCGTGATCAAGAAACCGATCTGCCCTGTATATCAGAATGTTTCAGGCCTCCCGGTAGAAGATCCGGAACTCATCAAGACAAATCTGCTCGCACAGCTCACATCTCCTGTAAGATGGACCCAGTCCGTCAAGAACATGCTGGCTGACGAAGCGGATTATTTTATGGAAATAGGTCCGGGCAAGGTCCTGCAGGGTCTTGTCAAGAGAATCGGAGGGCCTATTGTTGAAGTCGAGGGAATTGAAACTCTCTGAGCCACATAAAAAGCACAATAATACCAAACATAACTACTATGGCAAAAGAAAAGAAATTCATTACCTGTGACGGTAACTTCGCCGCTTCCCAGATTGCTTACCTTTTCAGTGAGCACGCAGCGATCTACCCGATCACCCCATCTTCGACAATGGCAGAGAACGTTGACGAATGGGCAGCCCACGGAAAGAAGAATCTATGGGGCGAGATTGTGAAGGTTACCGAAATGCAGAGTGAGGGAGGAGCCGCCGGAGCAGTCCACGGATCACTCCAGGCAGGCGTACTTACCACTACCTATACCGCATCGCAGGGACTTCTTCTCATGATCCCGAATATGTACAAGATTGCGGGCGAGATGCTTCCTACCGTATTCCACGTGTCAGCCAGGGCACTCGCTTCCCACGCTCTCTCCATCTTCGGTGACCATCAGGACGTAATGGCCTGCAGGCAGACCGGATTTGCAATGCTTGCTTCAGGCTCCGTACAGGAGGCCCAGGATATGGCGGCAGTGGCACATCTCGCCACCATCAAGTCAAGCATTCCATTCCTCCATTTCTTCGACGGATTCCGCACATCACACGAGATTCAGAAGATTGAGGCCATTGACGAGGACGATCTCAGGAAGATGGTCAGCAAGAAATCTCTCGAGAGATTCAGGACCCGCGCACTTTCTCCGGAGGCTCCTGTCACCAGGGGAACAGCCCAGAACGGTGACGTTTACTTCCAGGCCGTGGAGTCCAGGAACCAGTACTACGAGGCCGTTCCTGACGTGGTAGCCCGCTATATGGGCGAGCTCGGCGAGCTTACAGGACGCACATACCGTCCGTTCGAGTACTACGGAGCTCCTGATGCCGAGGAAATCATCGTGGCAATGGGCTCTGTTACCGAGACCATCAAGGAGACTATCGACTACCTCGAGAAGCACGGAAGGAAGTACGGTGTCATTTCCGTACATCTCTACAGGCCTTTCTCAGAGAAATACTTCTTCAAGGTGCTTCCTAAGTCAGTAAGGAAGATTGCCGTACTTGACAGAACCAAGGAGCCGGGCGCTCTCGGAGAGCCTCTCTACCTCGATGTCAAGGCTATGTTCCAGGGCAAGGAGTACCAGCCGCTCATCATCGGAGGACGTTATGGTCTTTCTTCAAAGGACACCTCCCCTGCCCAGATTGTCGCAGTATTCGACAACCTCGAGCAGAACGAGCCTAAGAATGACTTCACCATCGGAATCGTGGATGATGTGACATTCAAGTCCCTCCCGATCAAGAACGAGATTTCCATCGTGAAGCCTGGCACGACAGAGTGCAAGTTCTTCGGTCTCGGTTCAGACGGTACAGTAGGTGCCAACAAGAACACCATCAAGATTATCGGTACCCATACCGACAAGTATTGCCAGGGCTATTTCGACTACGATTCCAAGAAATCCGGCGGTTACACCTGCTCTCACCTGAGATTCGGTGACCTCCCTATCAAGGCTCCTTACCTTGTTTCCACTCCGGACTTCGTAGCCTGCCACGTCCCTTCATATCTCCGCAAGTATGATGTGCTCAGGGGCATCAAAGACGGAGGCACATTCCTCCTCAACAGCCTTTGGGATGCCGAGGAGACAGTCAAGAGACTTCCTGACCACGTGAAGGCGACACTCGCAAGAAAGCACGTGAAGTTCTACATCATCGATGCCACCAAGATCGCTTCAGAAATCGGACTCGGCGGAAGGACCAACACCATCCTCCAGTCAGCATTCTTCAAGATTACAGGCATCATTCCTTACGAGGATGCTGTCAAGTACATGAAGGACGCCATTGTGAAGAGCTACGGCAAGAAGGGCGAGAACATTGTCAATATGAACTATGCCGCTGTTGACCGCGGTGGAGAGTACACCCAGGTGGAGGTACCTGCAGAGTGGGCAAGCCTCACAGCCAAGTTCGAGACTCCTGGCAAGGACCGTCTCGCTCCGGGCTTCGTGAAGGATATCGCAGATGTTGTCAACTCACAGGCAGGGGACTCCCTCCCTGTAAGTTCGTTCGTGCCTTTCGCTGACGGTACAATGCCTGCCGGCACAGCTGCTTACGAGAAGCGCGGCGTCGCTGTCAAGGTTCCTGTATGGAATCCTGAGACCTGTATCCAGTGCAACACCTGTGCATTTGTCTGCCCTCACGCAGCCATCCGTCCGTTCATCCTCACCGAGGAGGAGGCAGCCAATGTTCCTGCAGGGCTCAAGCTCGCCCAGGGCAAGGCTGTCCTCAAGGACTACAAGTTCGCCATCTCAATCTCCGTTGACGACTGTACAGGCTGCGGCAACTGCGCCGATGTCTGCCTCTCCAAGGAGAAGTCCCTCGTCATGGCTTCATATCTCGACGAGACTGCCGAGCAGGCCAACTACGATTATCTCAATGCCAAGGTAGGCTACAAGGATACCGTTCTCAACAAGGCCCAGAGCCTCAAGAACGCACAGTTCGCACAGCCTCTCTTCGAGTTCTCCGGAGCTTGCGCCGGCTGCGGTGAGACTCCTTATATCAAGAACATAACCCAGCTCTTCGGCGACCACATGATGATTGCCAATGCTACCGGTTGTTCTTCAATCTACGGTGCCTCATTCCCTGCATCTCCATACTGCACCAATGCTGAAGGTCACGGTCCTGCATGGGCCAACTCCCTCTTCGAGGACTTCTGCGAGTTCGGTCTCGGAATGAAACTCGGTTCCGACCGCGCACGCGAGACAGTAGGCAACCTCATGACACAGGGTCTCCAGTGCTCTTGCTGCAGCGACGAGATGAAGGCTCTCTTCCAGCAGTGGCTCGACAACCGCAACAACTACGCCGTAACCCGCGAAGTTGCCGACAAGCTCGTTCCTCTCATGGAGGCATGCGGCTGCGACACCTGCAAGAAGCTTCTTGAGTACAAGAATTACATCCCTAGCCGCAGCCAGTGGATCTTCGGCGGTGACGGTGCAAGCTACGATATCGGATACGGCGGACTTGACCACGTACTCGCTTCCGGCGAG
This sequence comes from Bacteroidales bacterium, assembly GCA_022777585.1. Classification (GTDB taxonomy): domain Bacteria; phylum Bacteroidota; class Bacteroidia; order Bacteroidales; family UBA932; genus Cryptobacteroides. Next base: position 23,213 of record JALFFZ010000124.1, read on the forward strand.
AATGTGAATATCCTCGTGCTCGACACCGAGGTTTACTCCAACACCGGCGGACAGTCATCCAAGTCAACTCCTGCAGGCGCAATCGCCAAGTTCGCAGCGAGCGGAAAGAAGATCCGCAAGAAGGATCTCGGAATGATGGCAATGAGCTATGGCTATGTATATGTAGCCCAGGTGGCTATGGGTGCAAGCCCTGTTCAGTACATGAACGCAATCAAGGAGGCTGAGGCTTATGACGGACCATCCCTCATCATCGCCTACGCTCCTTGTATCAACCACGGTCTGAAGGCTGGAATGGGTCTCAGCCAGAAGGAGGAGAAGCTCGCCGTAGAATGCGGTTACTGGCATCTCTACAGGTTCAACCCTGATCTCGAGGGCACCGGAAAGAATCCGTTCTCTCTCGACAGCAAGGAGCCAGACTGGAGCAAGTTCCAGGACTTCCTGAAGGGCGAGGTTCGTTTCGCATCTCTCTACAAGCTCTATCCTGACCGTGCAGCCGAGCTGCTCCAGAAGACAGAGGAGTTCGCAAAGATCCGTCTCGAATCCTACAAGAGACTGGCCGGCAAATAAGCCGCAGACCTCATAACTGAAAAGCGATGGTGACCGCAAATCACCATCGCTTTTTTAATTCTGGCTCAGATAGAAGCCTGAGTCCTGGACCGGATCTCCCGGACCACTCCACATCCGGAGCGAAATAGACTCCCATCTCTGAAATTATCGGGCAGGCCCGGCTGTCAAGTATGCTGAAACGGAGTTTGGTGGCATTGACCGTCGGGAAGCAGATGATGCGCTTGTAGCCGATGGTCTGCAGACCGTCCTCGCCGGCGGAATACTGGTCCTGGAGAGGCTGCCATTCCCCGTCAATCATGGCTTCGAGGGCAAAATCCCTCACCCTCTGTCCGAGTCTGACATATTCCTGAACCATGAAGCGGTTGAATGTCAGTTCCTTGCCGAAATCAAGGACGATGGAGGCCTTGAGAACATCGTCGTCCGCGGCCCAATAAGTGGAAGTATTCCCGTCAAGGACTTTGGAAGCGGCAAAGGCGCGGGAATTCTCACGGACATTGTCAGCCTCGACCTTTGCATCCTTTGCAAGATTGTTGCCGAATACGGACTCCACCATTTTCCTGAACTCCGAGCCCCGGATACTGTCGGCAGGATGGATGAGACCGTCCTTGTTGACAGGGAAATTCAGGAGGAGAGTTCCGTTGCGGCCGACTGACTTGCAGTAGATTTCCATAAGCTGACCCAGAGACTTGACCTTATCATCCTCATACTCGTGATAGAACCAGCCAGGTCTGATGGACACGTCCGCCTCGGAAGTAATCCATTTGTCACCCTGCTCGGAACCGTGCTCGCGCATATCCTGGGTAACATCGATGTCGGTCCGCTTCGGAGCCCAATGCGGATAGCCCACATAGCCCCTCTCATTGCCGGACCAGGTCATGTCCGACTTCTCGTGCGGATCTCCCCACACATTGATGTGCGGCTGAAGGCTGCGCACAAGTTCGTATGTCGTTGCCCAGCCGTAATACTGCTTGGTAATCTGTCTTGTCTCATCCGCCCCGCCATACCATCCATTGCCTCCATTGGCCCCGTCAAACCAGACCTCGAACATATCCCCATAGCCTGTCAGGAGTTCGGTCAGCTGGTTACGGAAATATTCCACATATGCTTCACGGCCATATTCGGCGTGGTTCCTGTCCCAAGGAGAAAGATAGACTGCGAACTTCAGTCCCTCCTTCCGGCAGGCCTCTGCCAGCTCTGCGACCACGTCTCCCTTGCCATTCTTCCATGGGCTGTTCTTCACGGAATACTCGGTATATGCGGAAGGCCACATGCAGAATCCGCAATGATGCTTGGCAGTGAATATGATGCCTTTCATACCGGCTTCCCTGCAGGTCCGGGCCCACTGCCCCGCATCGAGATGCGCAGGGTTGAACAAGGCCGAGTCCTCATTGCCATAGCCCCATTCCGCACCTGTATAGGTATTCAGGGAATAATGAATAAATGCATAAGTCTCCATTTCCTGAACGGCAATCTGGTCCTCAGTCGGCACCGGGCCGCAGGGAGCAGGAGGGTCAGGAGTGATCACTGCAGAGCAGGATGCTGCCAGAAAAGCGGCAACGCACAATAGCAGGTTGTCAATTCTTTTCATAAAAATATGGTTTGATCAGCGTGTCTATATTTAGGGATGGCCCGGGGCCATCCCTTTTTTATCCTACTGTTCCGACAGGAAAGTGTTGATTGCATCGAAGAAGAGTCCCCTGTATGCCTCAATGCGGTCAGTCCCGAAATTGGATGTAGTGAAACCCCAGCCATGGCCCCCATACGGGTAAATGTACATCTGAGCACTTACCTTGTTCTCAAGCAAGCTGTTGTAATACCTGAGGCTGTTCTCCACCGGGACAGTCCTGTCATTGGAACTGAGCAGGAGAATGGTCGGTGGAGTATTCGCATTAACCTGGTTTTCAAGTGAATACTTCTCCATCAATTCCTGATAGGTGGATTTTCGGCGGGCATATTCACGGACCGTCAGATCATCATTGACCCACTCTGAAATCGTTCCGATAAGACTGTCGTGGGTTCCTGTGTGGGTCACGGAAGGCTCCATTGTAATCACCGGATAGACCAGAATAGAGAAGTCCGGTCTGGTAATCTCGTCCACGTACAATGTGGATGCGCTTGCGGCGAGGTGACCTCCCGCAGAGAACCCTATGACGCCGATTTTCTCCACTCCCCACTCAGCGGCATGAGCCCGGCAGTAGCGGAAAGCGTTCTGCACATCGGTGAGAGGCACACTCCAGTGCCTGTTCGGAAGGCGGTACTTCACCACGCAGACGGCAATCCCCTGCCTGTAGAACCAGTCGGCCACGTATGCACCCTCATTGAAAGAAGATACTATCTGATATCCGCCACCAGGGCAGACTACGACCATCTTGCCCTTGCATTTCTTCGGGATGTAGAGGTCTATTCTGGCATCGTCACCGATGAGGCCGATATTGCCGTTCTCCTTCATGTCCTCAGCGGCAGTAATGCCATTGGACTCGCCGGGGCCAAGGGTTACCTGAACACCGTTCTCGACAATGCCTTTGTCAACAGACTGACCTTCAGGATAAAGCTTCAATGTGCAGGTCGGGCGGAGCTTGGTCTTCGGCTGATACGGCTCTGCAGCATTTGCGCAGAAAAATGACATCAGCGCCGCTGCGGCGCAAATGAACGAAATGCTCTTTTTCATAGAATTATGATTATGTGGTTGACAAATAGTCTTTCAACGTCCTCCTGAGAAGCCTGCAGACAGTTTTTCCGGAGAACTCCGGGAGAGGGTTGAAGTGGACATCGTATGAATAGTCCGGAAGCCTTACAGGCATCTGGAGCAATTTCCCTGAAGCTATCTCCTCGCGCACGGACATTTCCGGAACGATTCCCAGCATTGAAACAGAATCGGAGACCACTCTTTTGACTGTCTCGACGGAAGCCGAAGCAAGAGAGGTGCGCGCGACCAGATCCGGGGTAAAGAAGCGGCAATAGCCGTCCCATACTGCAAAACGGTTGGAAACCGGAATACCCGCAATGGTGGAGAAAGGCTTGGCTGTCAGCCTGTCGTCTTCCTCGCTGACGGCGGCGGAGAATACGGACCTGTTCTGCGGAGAGGCCACGACTACGGCATCCATCACGCCTACAAGTTTCTCCTCTCCGGCAAAGTCCATCGTCTCCGGACTCGGAGATACGGTAATCTCCACCTCAGCATCCTGAGGCTCGCCGAAATGAGAGCCGGGCACGTCGGAAACAACTTCGGTACGGTCTTGATTGTCAGCCCTTACCACCTGGAAAAGGAGGTCCGGATGGGCTGATGAAAGGACTGCGAGGGCGGGCGGAAGAAGATAGTCGGCCACTACCGGGTCAGCGGAAATCCTTATGGTCTTGCCGGGAGCATTGCGCCCATCCTCCCCGAACATGTCCCCGGCGGCGGAACACCAGTACAATATATGCTCGGCATATTTCAGAAAGGCAGAGCCCTCCCCGGTCAATGCGACTTCGCCGCGGAGCCTGCTGAAGAGTTTCACCCCAAGCTCCTTCTCCAATGCGCCGATATTCTGGCTGACCGCAGGCTGGGATATGCCCAGCATTCTGGCAGCCGCCGTGAAACTTCCCGTATTGACAACGGAAATGAATACCTTGAGTCTGAAATCCTCCAACATTGTCTTAATGCCTGTCCCCTTCCGAAGTTCCGGACAAAGGGCCGTACGGGACAAATTTAATGATTTTTTTGCCAAACACCATTATATTTCATAACTTGCGTGACCTTTCGGGGCAAGAAATGGCAACATCACGGCAATTTCGTGTATTTTTTATTGTTTTTCGTAAAATTATCACTACATTTCGGAAAATTTAACAACTTAAACAATATTCAAGAATGAAAAAGTTTTTTATTATTGTATCCGCAATGCTGCTCGCATTCTCATTCAATGCGGGAGCGCAGCAGGTGGAACAGCTTCCGAACGACCCGGCTGTCCGCAAGGGGACCCTCGAGAACGGAATGACTTATTACATCATGCATAACGCCAATCCTGAAGGACGGGCCGAGTTCTACCTCGCCACCAATGTCGGAGCGATCCAGGAGACTCCTGACCAGGACGGACTTGCACATTTTCTTGAGCATATGTGCTTCAACGGCACCAAGAATTTCCCTGAGAAAGGCATTCTGAACTATCTCCAGAGCATCGGAGCCTCATTCGGAGGCAATGTCAATGCCAGCACTGGCGTCGAGCAGACCGTCTATATGCTCACAAACATTCCTCTCGTAAGGGAGACCGTAGTGGATTCCTGCATCCTTATCATGCACGACTATTCCCACTTCGTGACCTGCGACCCGGAGGAAATCGACAAGGAAAGGGGCGTCATCCTGGAGGAAAGACGTTCAAGGAGGGATGCAAGCTGGAGAATGCACGAGAAGTCGCTTCCTCTTTACTACGGAGACTCTAAATACGCTTCCTGCACCATTATCGGAAGCCAGGAGAACCTTTCCACATTCAAGCCTGAAAGCCTGACTAATTTCTATCATACATGGTACCGTCCTGACCTTCAGGCCCTTATCGTAGTCGGAGACATTGACGTCGATCAGGTAGAGTCCAAAATCCGCAGCATCTTCGCAGACATTCCTGCCGTCACCAACCCTAAGCCGAAGGACGTGATCACCATCCCGGGCAACAAGGAGCCTATGATAGGCATCATCACCGACCCTGAGGCAATGGGGACATCAATGGAAGTGTTCTGGAAGGGAGAACCGCTTCCTGAAGAATACAACAACACCATCATCGGCAAGATGACCGACCTCATCAAGAACATCATCGCAAGTGTGATGAGCGAGAGGTTCGAGGACATTTCCGCAAAGACTGACGCTCCGTTCCTCAGCGCATCATTCGGCATCGGCGGCCTCTGCGAGACTCTGGAAGCTCAGTACGGTGATATTTCCGCCAAGGAAGGCGAAGCCCTCCCGGCATTCAGGGCATTCTATACCGAAATGCTGAAAATGAAGAAGTACGGCTTCAGCGACGATGAAATCGAAAGGGCAAAGAGCGACATTCTCGCAGCTTATGAAAATGCCGCCAAGAAGGCTGACACAAGGAAGAACGCCGAGCTTGTATATCCTCTCATCAACAACTTCTTCGACAATTACGACTACATGAAGCCGCAGGATGAGTACGAGCTCGTGAAGCAGGTTCTGGCAATGGTGCCTTCCCAGGCAATCAACCAGACAATCGCACAGGGCATGATTCCTGATTCCAACCTCGTCGTAATCTACCAGGCTCCGGAGAAGGAAGGCCTTACACACCCTACCGAGGCGGATTTCCTCAGGATTATAGCCGAGGTGAACGCATCCGACATCCAGCCGAACGAGACCGAGGTCATCGAGAAGGATTTCCTGGACAAGGACCAGCTCAGGGGCAGCGCCGTGAAGAAGGTTGCCGAGGGCGAATACGGAGGCACCGTATGGACATTGAAGAACGGCCTCAAGGTTATTCTCCGTCCATCCGACATCGAAAAGAACAAGGTTGTCTTCGACCTTTACAAGGAAGGCGGTTCATCACTCATCCCTACCGGGGACCTGGCAAGCTTTGACAGCAGCATCTGGGGTGCATTCCAGTCATTCAGCGGTATTTCCAGATTCTCAGGAACGACCGTAAGCAAGATGCTCGCAGGCAAGAACGTTTCCGTAAGCCCTTATATCGGCAGTCTCCGTCACGGAATCAAGGGAAGCAGCGCAACCCAGGATATAGAGACTGCTCTCCAGCTTGCTTACCTGTATTTCGCAGACCCGCGTTTCGATGAGGAGGAATTCGGACAGGCCATCAAGCAGATTGAGGCCATCATTCCAAACTATGTAAAGCAGCCTCAGTACCAGATCGGAAAGCACGCTACCCAGCTTCTTTACGGAGACAATCCGAGAACAGCCATCATCAGCGAGGAGACTATCGGAAAGGCAAGCCTCGAGACGATGGAGAAGGATTTCAAGATGCTCTTCAATGATGCTGCAGGTGCAGTAATCACCATCTGCGGTGATTTCAACATTGACGAAATCCGTCCTCTCGTGGAGAAGTATCTCGGTTCTATCAAGAAGGGCAAGAAGGCCCTCGCCTGGAAGGATCCGCATACCGACATTGTCGCCGGAGAAGCTACCGACGATTTCAAGTTCGACATGCAGACACCTAAGGTGACCGTCGTCGAGGTGTTCAATGCCTACCTCAACGAGTTCCGCCTCATTGACGAGGTGGCTCTCTCAGCGGCAAGCTACATTCTGGACATGAGATATGTGAAGTCCCTCAGGGAGGATGAAGGCGGCACTTACGGCGCTTCAGCCTACGCAACCATGAATGCCCTTCCTAAGCCCGCTGCAATGATCCAGGTCGCATTCGAGACCAGCCCTTCTGCAGCTGACAGGCTCATTGAGCTCAGCCTCAGGGATCTGAAGTCTCTCGCTTCCGAAGGCCCTACCGCAGAGGAATTCGACATGGCCCAGAAGAATCTCCAGAAGGAAATACCGGAGTCCAGGATTACCAACGGACACTGGCTTAACGTCCTCAGAAGCCTTGAACTCCTTGGCCTGGACTACGACCGGGACTATGAGAAGGCAGTGAACGAACTCAAGCCTGAGGATATCCAGCATATTCTCGGCAAGATACTGGGTTCAGGCTCGGTGAAGACGATGGTTATGCGCCCGGGAGTTACCGCAGAGGCAGAGTAATCATACAAGCATTGCAATGAAGCCCGCCGCAATGGCGAGCACAGACTTGAGGAGTTTCGCATAGGCGAAGCTCCTTTTGTTTTCCGCAATGAGAGGAAG
>JALFFZ010000145.1 GCA_022777585.1 Bacteroidales bacterium
CTCTAGAAATATCTGAACATCAGATAAAATAACCCTTTGAGAATCGCAAATCCATAACGGAAATCAAAATCTCAAAGGGTTATTCATATATGCGATTCTCAGATACGTAAATTGTGAGGACCTTTTTCAGTGGCCTCTAAACGCCATCCGGCGGCTAAAGGTCAAGCGCTGTGGGGAGCTCGCCTTAAGGCTCTCCTCGCGCTTGACTTTTGCCTATTTATGCGTGGTAGTTCGTGCAATTCACCTGACAGTCAATATGCCACTACGGATACTTGTAGGAGTACACAGGGTTTCCCCCTGACCCCGTTTCAGGGGCTAGAACCATTCTCTGGACCGACGTAGGGTATGAAAAACGAAAAAGGATGGCCGGAAAACGGTCATCCTTGTCCGTGCGCGGGAGCAGAGTCGAACTGCCACGCCTGTTACGGCACTACCTCCTGAGAGTAGCGCGTCTACCAATTTCGCCACCCGCGCATCAGAATGGAATGCAAATATACGAAATGTTTTCTAATTCACAAAAGGGCGGAGCAATTTCTTCCGGGGCTTAACCTGATATTCCGCAATTTGCACGGATGCTTCGTCAGGCTGTGTTTACCCTGGCATAATCGGCTTTTCAGATCACCGTCTCGAACTGCAGCGTGCGGCTCCACTTGTCAATAGTGAATGTCACAGAGGTAGCGGCGTAGTCAATGGTGATTGCAGCATCGTGCAGGTCATCCGAGTTCCAGTCGTAACCGCTTTCCGCCAGATAATTGCCAATGGCGAATGAACGGACACCGCCGTCTTCCGAAATCATATCCAACATCAGGGAATTGTCCTTCTGCCTTGGTACACAAACATATATGCTACCATCTTCATCAGTTTCCGCATCTGCCCGGAAACTGCCCGGGTAAGGCTCTCCGTCATATCCGTAGCCGCAGACACCGCCCCTTGCCCGGATTCTGTAACTGCCTGTACCATTGAAAATTATCCTTAGGAGGCAATGATTCTTCCGCAAGTTGCAATTCACCACAGCCCTGTCGCTGCCGGTATTGACACTTGAATGGGCCGTCCAAATTTCCGGGCAGGAGGAGCCCTCCCTTATCCTGAACCAGCATTCCCCATCCTCTTCCATCCGTTCCGCATCTGCCGGGTACAATGATAGTACATCCAGGTCTCCTCTCCACGCTTTCAGGCTTACCTCCAGCCCGGAAATAATGGTTACGGCCGTATCCAAGTGCATTCTTCCGCCGGTGAAACTCCGTTCAGATGCCAAGTTCCTCCCCACGTCCAAAAGCTCCAGTCCATTCGCCGCAAACTTGCCATCCAGACAAATGCCAATGCCTTTTTCCAGCATCTCTGCATCATCCTCAGCATACACAATCCTCAAAATGCAGGGGCATTGGTCCCTGTCCTCCTTCACGGAACAGCCCGGGCAGGTGATTAGGGGCTGCAGGACGGCGAACAAGAACAGGGACATCCCCCTTTTTATAGTTTTTTCGACAGGCATTTTGAAAATCAGTTCAGAAAATCTCAGAATATATAACTTATGGCAATGACTATGTCGCAGGGCAGGACGAAGAACTTCCTCCCGGATTCTTCCAGGTCACCGCAGACGGGACAGGAGTAGCTTGTGAACCATTCCATTCCACCCCACAGGCTTGCGCCGAACTCGACATTGAAATGCTTCCCGACCATATAGGCGAATCCGGCTCCCAGACCCAGTCCCGCCCGGTCTCCCTCCCTGGTCTTCGCCTTCCTGAGCCCTCCTGCGTTGAACTCCTGGTATTGCAGTTTCCCATTGATCCACCATCCGGAGTAAGTATGCCAGGGCCAGTAACGCATCCCCGCATAATAGGCCTGCTGCTTGTTCCTGAACTCAGCCTTCCCGAATGAGAAAGGGTTGTATTTCGCGCCAGCGTTCAATGTCCAGTGACGTGCTACAGGGACAGAGGCTTCAGCATTGAGCGTCAACAAGTTGGCATACCCTGCGACATTGGTGGATATGGAGCCCTTTCCTGCCGCCATCCGCTGCGCCGGGGCTTCCGTCTCTGAAATGCAGGCCAGGGCCACCGCCATCAGGACCATTATGAATGTATGATTACGAGACTGCATATCGGATGAATACTTGTTGTATAATCTGCGTCTTATCCGGATACAGCTCAATCAGCTTGGCCATCAGGGACTTCCTTGTGTAAATGTCCTTGGTCAGGGCAGCGAAGATCTGACTCCGGCTGAGGCCGCGTTCCTCAAGATACCTGAGAATCTGAGGATGGAACCAGTAGTTGAGCCCGGCGGAAGGCATTGCCCCTCCGTATCTTTCGTGGTACATCTCATTCTGGACATAGTAGGCCCACATTTCTCCTATTTCGCAATAACCGGCATTCTCTTCCTCCCCGGTCCCGTAGGTGACACCTCCGCTTTGGACAAATGATGTAATGATAAACTTGATGTATTTGTTCCAATAGTCCTTGCCGACCTGGGCGAAATGACTTGCGTGAGCCATCTCGTGGCAGGTTGTGGAGTACAATGTGGAATAGGAAATGTCGCTGTGGGCTCCGATTGTAATGTCCGGAAGGAATACTTTCAGAATGCCGGAGAACTCCCCGAGAAAACTTTTCACCAACGCGTGGTCGATTACGGCTCCCTGTCTCATCATCACGGCACTACTGCTGTTCGCCTTCTGGAAAATCCAGATTCTCAGCTTCTTGGGCGGCCTTGCAATGTTCATGTCGTCGGCTCCGCATCTATTGATATATTCGTACGCGGCATTGTTCACCACGGCCCTGCACCAGAGTTTCCTGTCCGACTCAATGGTGATTTCAGCATCCTTTCCCTCCGGCCCGTCCTTGCCGAGAGCGGATGTCGATGCCGGCACCACAATCTTGTTGAAGCCTATGGCAAAGTCCTCCTTGTTCTTGAACATCAGGCGGTAACGCGGATTGGACGAGTATTTCTTCCCAATCTTGTAATAACCGTCCCTGTCAGTGTAGGTCGAGGCGAACTTTACGAAAACATTGCAGACTACCTTGACGCCAGCCACTCCGAAAGGTTTCCCTCCGTTGGCATCCTTGTCCACAATAGTGATTCTGCCCTCCGGCTCTTCCGCTCCTCCGCGCGTCAGATTGCAGAGCAGGTCCTCATTGCCGGTCAGCCTGAAGGCCTCTCTCTCGACGGCATCCCAGTCAATCCCGTCGTCTGACTTCGTTCCGGTATCTGGAATGTAGCAATCATCAAGTATTTCATATTCAATGTCTTCCGGCATAGCGGTCCCGTGAGGCAGTACGGCATACTGCCAGGTAATCTCCTCTTCGTCAATCTCAGGGTCGTGGTAATAGTCCCCGTCCCGGATGATCTTGTAGTCCAGAGGATGGTCCATAAGGTCGTATCCCGCATCCACCAGCCGCTGATATTCCTCCTCGCTCTTAGGCAGGAACCTGACATAAACGTCTGTCGGGGTAATGTCGATTCTGTCCGCCCTGGTCGGATACAGGCTTGCCAAAGCCTTTGTGACATTGGCTATTGAATACGGGTCCTCCAGTTTGTTGCCGAGAACTATCTGGTCGTGACCCAGTTCCTCCTTGCTGTCCCAACTGTCAGGCCCGATGTCAGCCCCATTGTCATTGCATCCTCCCGCCATTATCAGGAGCAGGACGGATGCTGTCATTGTCAATCTCCGCATCTCAATTTCAATTTGAAGCGCTCCGTCCCAGGCTGGAGCGCATGATTGTCAGACCGGCTGCCTGGAAGCCGTTTGCTCATCTCCGGAATTCGGGCCCTGATTCCGGCAGGTTTTACAGTTGCAAAGTACGGGAGGATTATCCGCATTCAGAAAATGAACACGGATAAATTTTAAAATCGCCTTTTCTTGGTATTGCAATGCGGTTTTTTTATATTTGCCCAGCTGAAATTTGACATAAATCACGATGAAATCTGACATAAATGATACGTTGATATGACAATGATGAGAAAAACTTTCATTGCGCTTATAGCCATTCTGACCACTTTCGGACTTGGCAGCGCGCAGACCTATTCCGACATTATCAGGGACTACAGATATGCAGCGTCAGGGGTCTATCACCCTTACCATACCGTTGATCTGACAGACAGCCCTGCTCCCAAAGGCTTCAAGCCTTTCTATATTTCCCATTTCGGTCGCCACGGGTCGAGGTATCATGCTCATCCTGAGACCTATACGCCATTGTATGACGGATATGGGAAGACGGAGGACCTTCTGACAGATAAGGGCAGGGTCATTATGGAAGGAGCATTGCAGATAGCTGATGCCCACAAGGATATGTGGGGTGAATTGACACCGCTCGGGGCAAGGGAGCACTATGGGATTGCACAGCGGATGTACAACCGTTTCCCTTCGGTTTTCCGCTCCAGGTCCAGAACTGAGGTGGAATGCTGCGCCAGCACTGTGAACCGCTGCATTATCTCAATGTGCAATTTTTCACAGGGCCTTGACGACTGCAACCCTGACCTGGACTTCGCCTTCTACACGGGCGACCGTTATATGGCCTATATAATGAAGGGGAATCCCCACAAGGAAATCAAGACTTATGTGCGGACGCATCTTGGCCCGCTCAAAAGGGAGCGTTGCGGATATGAAAAGTTGTTCGGGACAATGTTTACCGATGCCGCGGCCGCTGCTGCAAGGCTGAAGGATCCTTACAAGTTCGCATTGGCATTGTACGATGCCGCAGTAATGGGCCCGGATTTGGACTTTCTTGACGTTGATATTCTCCAATACTTTGACATTGAGGAACTTATACCATTTGCAGAATGCGATTCAGACGATATGTTCGCTGAGGTGGCCAACTCTGTGGAGTTCGGTGATCTGGCAATGAGCCCGGCGGATGACCTGCTGGAGGACTTCATTGTCAAGGCTGATGCGGCACTTGAGGAAGGGTCAGACAGGGCCGCCGACCTCCGTTTCGGACATGACTCGGGTCTTCTGCCGCTGACCTGCCTTCTGGGAATCAGGGAGATGAGCGTCAAATATCCTTCGGAGACGGCTCACGACAACTGGAACACGTACGACAGGATTCCGATGGGCTCAAATCTTCAGATGGTGTTCTACCGCAATGCTGCCGGAAAGATACTCGTGAAGCTTCTTTACAATGAGCAGGAGACCGGGATTCCGGCCATTGAGCCGTATTCGGGCAACTATTATGAATGGGAGACTCTCCGCGCCTGGATGGCCTCGAGGGTCGAATTCGCAAGAGCTAATCTGAAGAAATAAACTGTTGAATATGAAAATCGTATATCTGGACTCTGCGACTGTGGGGGAGACCCCGATGGACGGCATAGCGGAACTTGGCGAGCTGGTCTGCTGGCCTGAATCAACTCCGGAGGAGGCTCTGGAAAGGGTAAGAGACTGCAATGTGCTGATTGTGAACAAGGTGCTGGTAACCAGGGCTTTACTTGATGCGGCACCTGAGCTGCGCCTTGTCTGCGAGGCTGCCACGGGGGTCAACAATATTGACCTTGAGGCCTGCCGGGAGAGGAATATTCCTGTCCGCAATGTGGCAGGTTATTCGACGGATTCGGTCGTGCAGACCACGTTTATGCACATTCTTTCGCTTATGGGCAATGCTCCGTATTTCGACAATACTGTCAAGAACGGAACCTATTCCAAGGGGACATTGTTCACGGATGTCTCCCGCCCATACATTGAAATAAAGGGCAAGCGCATCGGCATTGTCGGGATGGGTGCAATAGGCACAGGCGTGGCCAGGGTGGCCGAGGCCTTCGGGATGGAGGTGGTCTATTATTCCACTTCCGGGACCGGACATTGCAAGGAATGGCCGAGCATCTCCCTCGGGGAACTGATGAGTACCTCGGATGTCATTTCCATACATGCCCCTTACAATGAGAGGACGGCGGGTCTGATAGGTGCCGGGGAGCTGGCAATGATGAAGCCTTCTGCAATCATTGTCAATATGGGACGCGGCGGAATCGTGGATGAGGCGGCATTGGCGGAAGTCATTGACAATGACCTGATTGGTGGCGCGGCTCTGGATGTGTTCACCAGGGAACCACTTCCGGGTGACAGCCCGCTGCTTCGGACACGCCACCCGGAAAAGTTGAGATTCACTCCTCATACTGCCTGGGCAAGTACCGAGGCCCTGACGAGGCTTGTGAATTGTATTGCTGACAATATCAGGTCGGAAATGGGCCTGTGACCTATTCCCACTCGATTGTGGCAGGCGGTTTCGACGAGATGTCATAGACTACGCGGTTCACTCCGCGGACCTTGTTGATTATCTCGTCGCTCACCTTTGCGAGGAAGTCGTAAGGGAACTGGAACCAGTCCGCCGTCATTGCATCCGTGGATACCACGGCGCGGAGGGCTACAGGGTTCTCGTATGTCCTCTCGTCACCCATCACACCTACGCTCTTGACAGGAAGGAGAATGACTCCGGCCTGCCAGATTGCATCGTAGAGGTTGGTGGCCATCACTCTCGGGTCAGAAGCCGAAGGGAAGCCCATTCCGGTGCAGTCGTAGTTGCGCAGACCTCTTATATATATGTCGTCAGCCTCGCGGAGGACTCTGAGCTTCTCCTCTGTCACATCACCGATGATGCGGATTGCAAGGGACGGACCCGGGAACGGATGCCTTCCGATGAGTTCCTCCTTGATGCCGAGGGAACGGCCTACTCTGCGGACCTCGTCCTTGAACAGCATCTTCAGCGGCTCCACAACCTTGAGGTGCATCTTCTCCGGGAGACCGCCCACATTGTGGTGGGACTTGATCTTGGAGGCGATGCCAGGGATGCCGGCTGACTCGATTACGTCAGGGTAAATGGTGCCCTGGGCCAGCCATCTGGCATTTTCAATGGTCTTGGCATATTTGTCGAAGGTCTCCACGAAGAGCCTTCCGATTATCTTTCTCTTTGCCTCGGGCTCGGTTACTCCGGCGAGTTCCCTGAGGAAGTCCGCGGAGGCGTCCGCACCGATTACATTGAGGCCCATATCCTCGTATGAGTGCATTACATCCTCGTACTCATTCTTCCTGAGGAGTCCGTTGTTCACGAAAATGCAGGTGAGGTTGTGCCCTATGGCCTTGTTCAGGAGCACTCCGGCTACAGTCGAGTCAACGCCGCCGCTGAGTCCGAGAATGACCTTGTCGTCGCCGAGCTGGCTGCGGAGTTCCTCCACCGTTGTCTCAATGAAGGAGGCCGGTGTCCATTCTCCCTTGCACCCGCAGATGCCGAATGCGAAATTGGAGAGAATCTTCGTGCCTTCCACGCTGTGGAACACCTCCGGATGGAACTGGACGGCATACACGGCATTGTCCTTGAACTGGAATGCGGCGTTCACCACATCATCCGTTGAGGCGATTACCTCGGCATTGTCCGGAATGGCGGAGATGGTGTCCCCGTGCGACATCCAGACCTGTGAATGTGCTTCCACGCCCTTCAGGAGAGGGGAGTCGGCCTTCACCACGTTCAGCATCGCGCGTCCGTACTCCCTTGCGAGGGAGCCTTCCACGCTTCCGCCGCATCTGGAGGCAAGGTACTGCGCTCCGTAGCAGATTCCGAGGAGAGGAAGTTTTCCGATAATTGAGTCAATGTCAATCTGTGGCGCATTTGCATCCCTTACAGAGCAGGGACTTCCGGAAATGATTACGCCCTTCACGGTCGCGTCAATCTCCGGCATCTTGTTGTAAGGATAGATTTCACAGAAGACATTCAGTTCCCTCAGGCGTCGTCCAATGAGCTGGGTCACCTGGGAACCGGCATCGAGAATGATGATTTTTTCTGTCATATTTAGATTATTATGTTGCAAAATTAATATAAAAAGTTCATTTAAACCGAAGAAATGAGTAATTTTGCAGGTTGTTTTATTGGAAAAGTTATATGGATGTAAGGAACATCGCGATTATCGCGCACGTTGACCACGGAAAAACTACCCTCGTGGACAGGATGATTTATCAGGCCAATCTTGTCCGTCAGCCGGAGAATCTCGGCGAGTTGATATTGGATAACAATGACATCGAGAGGGAGAGAGGTATCACCATTCTTGCGAAGAATGTGTCTGTAGTATATAAAGGTGTAAAGATCAATATTATCGATACTCCTGGTCATAGCGATTTCGGAGGCGAGGTGGAGAGGGTTCTGAATATGGCCGACGGCGTGCTGCTGCTGGTGGATGCGTTCGAGGGCTGTATGCCTCAGACCCGTTTCGTGCTGCAGAAGGCGCTCCAGATGGGCAAGAAGCCTATTGTCGTTGTGAACAAGGTGGACAAGCCTAACTGCCGCCCTGACGAGGTGCAGGAGGAGGTCTTCGACCTTATGTTCTCGCTCAATGCCAATGAGGACCAGCTTGATTTCAAGACGATTTTCGGAAGTGCAAAGCAGGGATGGATGTCAAATGACTGGAAGACGCCTGCCAATGACATAACCGCTCTGCTCGATGCCATTCTCGAGGTCATTCCGGCTCCTGCAGTGAATGAGGGCACTCCTCAGATGCTCATTTCCTCACTTGAATATTCTCCTTATGTCGGCCGTATTGCTGTCGGCAGGATTACCAGAGGCACCCTTTCTGTAGGAATGAATGTAAGCCTCTGCAAGAGGTATGACAGGATTGAGAAACAGAAGATCAAGCAGCTCCTGATTTTCGACGGTCTTGGAAAGAAGGAGGTCAAGGAGGTCAAGTGCGGCGATATCTGCGCTGTGGTGGGCATTGACGGTTTCGAAATCGGCGATACCATTGCGGATTACGAGAATCCTGAGGCGCTTCCTCCGATTGCCGTGGACGAGCCTACGATGAGTATGCTCTTCACCATCAACAATTCCCCATTCTTTGGAAAGGACGGCAAGTTCGTGACTTCCAGGCATATCAAGGACCGTCTCGACAAGGAGCTGGAGAAGAATCTCGCACTCCGCGTGAAGCCGGGTCTCAATGCCGACTCTTTTGTGGTTTACGGACGAGGCGTTCTCCATCTTTCTGTCCTCATCGAGGAAATGAGAAGGGAGGGTTTCGAGCTTCAGGTAGGTCAGCCGAAGGTGCTTGACAAGACGATTAACGGACAGAGATGCGAGCCTATCGAGGAACTCAGCATTGAGGTTCCGGAGCAGTTTGTCGGCGCTGCCATTGAGATTTCCACAAGGCGCAAGGGCGCATTGATTCACATGGAACCGAGGGGAGACAGGACGCTTCTCGAGTTCGAGATTCCTACCCGCGGCCTCATGGGACTCAGGAGCAACCTTCTCACGGCATCCCAGGGCGAGGCCGTGGTAGCTCACAGGTTCAAGGATTACCAGCCATACAAGGGCGATATCGATCACAGGATGAACGGCTCCCTGGTTTCTCTCGAGACCGGCGAGGCGATTGCATATTCGATGAACAAGCTTCTGGACCGCGGCCGCTTCTTCGTGGATCCGGGCGAGGAGATTTATATGGGAATGGTCGTCGGCGAGCACACCCGCGACCGCGACCTCAATGTGAACATCTGCAAGACGAAAAAGCTGTCCAATGTGCGTGCGGCAGGCAGTGACGAGAAAATAATTCTGCCTCCACCAATCAAGATGTCGCTTGAGGAAATGTTGGAGTATATCAATGAAGATGAATTGGTTGAGGTTACTCCGCACCACCTCAGAATCCGCAAAACTCACCTTGATCCGCTAGAAAGAAAAAGAAAAAGCGGCGAAGACGATTGATATTCAAAAAATATTTATTACCTTTGCGGTCCTATCTATTTATGGGCGATATGAAAGACGATTTTATAATACCTTTGAATGGATTGAAGCAGGGCAAGACCCGGTTTTCCTGGAAGGCAGGGGCAGAGTTCTTCAGACAGTTTGACAACAAGGACATCAAGGATGCTGAAATTCTGGTGGATGTGGATGTGGAGAAATCCGGAACATATCTCGGGATTGATGCTGAGGTCAGTGGAAACCTGACCGTGGCGTGCGACAGATGCGGGGATGATGTCAGTCTGCCAATCAGGACGGCAATCAGCCAGAGCGTCAAGTTCGGTGCCGAGCCTGTGAGCGGGGAAGAGGTAGTGGTGAGCGCAGAGGATGAGAGGGAGACGGTTTATCTTCCGGAGGACGGGGACGAGTTGGATATGAGCCAGACGGTTTACGATTTCGCCTGCTTGGCTCTGCCGATGAGGAAGGTCCACAAGGATGGAGAATGTGACCCCGCGGCTCTCAGATTTCTTTCGGATGGTGACTTTGTCCCGGAAGAAAAGAGTGAAGAGAGTGTCGAAAGTCCCTTTGCCGTGCTCAAGGGATTGTTTGACGAGGAAAATGGACGTTAGTCAGAGTACGGATAAAAGATTAAAATATTTAAAAGTAAATAACAATGGCACATCCGAAACACAAACTTTCTAAGCAAAGAAGGGATAAGAGGAGAACTCACGATTTCGCTGCAGTTCCTACTCTCGCAACATGCCCTAATTGCGGTGCTACAGTAATGTATCACAGAGTATGTCCTGAGTGCGGCTATTACAGAGGCCGTCAGATTATCGAGAAGAAGGTTGCTGAATAAGCTCCTTTTTCCCAAATGGTCCCGTAGTTCAACGGATAGAACGGAAGTTTCCTAAACTTTAAATAGTGGTTCGATTCCACTCGGGACTACCAGATTTGAGGTGACTGAGATTTTCTCAGTCACTTTTTTTTTGATTATCCGCATATCAGCCAGGTTATCTGCAAATCATCCCGCCCACGAGTTCTTCATGTCGAAGGGCTTCTTCAAGGTTTCCGAGGTCTATGCCAGGATAGGCGAAAGATGAAAAATTTTTTCAATTCCATAACTCCCGCCCAGCCTGCGACTTAAAATGATAAACCCTGTTTCCTGGTCCGGAAAGGGATGAAAAAAAGTGTCGGAAAAGTTTGGAGGGAAAGAAAAAAGTCGTACCTTTGCAATCCCGTTTGAAACGAGGGTCGCTGCGGCAGGAGAGCCGGGGGATAGAAAAGCCAAAAAAACTTCAAAAAAGTTTTGCGGAATCAAAAAAAGTTTCTACC
>JALFFZ010000152.1 GCA_022777585.1 Bacteroidales bacterium
CCGAGGGGATGTCAAGCGAATGCTTGACAGGGGGTTTACGAATGACAATATCGCCGCGCGACAGCGCGAGTTCGAGCCCCTTCCGCACCGCAGAAAGGGTCCTGATGAAAATCAGGGCCTTTTTTGTTTATGGACGTTCCCACTAGCGGCCGAACCCTCGGCCTCCTCGCCCGAGGGGATGTCAAGCGAATGCTTGTCAGGGGGTATACGAAGGACAATATCGCCTCGCGACAGCGCGTGTTCGAGCCCCTTCCGCACCGCAGAAATGGTCCTGATGAAATTCAGGGCCTTTTTTGTTTACAGACGGTCCCAATGGCGGCCGAACCCTCGGCCTCCTCCCCCCCCCGAGGGGATGTCAAGCGAATGCTTGACAGGGGGTTTACGAATGACAATATCGCCGCGCGACAGCGCGAGTTCGAGCCCCTTCCGCACCGCAGAAACGGTCCTGATGAAAATCAGGGCCTTTTTTGTTTATGGACGGTCCCAATAGCGGCCGAACCCTCGGCCTCCTCCCCCGAGGGGATGTCAAGCGAATGCTTGACAGGGGGTTTACGAATGACAATATCGCCGCGCGACAGCGCGAGTTCGAGCCCCTTCCGCACCGCAGAAATGGTCCTGATGAAATTCAGGGCCTTTTTTGTAGTATCCCGAAGCCGCATTGTCAGCTTTACACGTTCCGAGGTCATACTGGCCAGGGACGGAAAGGAGCTGCCCATCGGCAAGACTTATCTGGACAATGTGCTCCGGGCAATGAATGAGGGCGGATCATAGCCTCCGCATATGACAAAGCGGCACTCCCCGGAGAGAAATGCCGCATCTGTGTACATTGCCGTCCGGCTGCTATACCAGCCCCTGGTCGAGCATCGAGTTGGCCACCTTCATGAAACCGGAAATATTGGCTCCCTTCACATAGTTCACGTAGCCGTTGTCCTGGACACCGTGCTCAAGGCAGGCGGAGTGGATATCCTTCATGATTCTGTGGAGCTGTGCGTCAACTTCCTCTGCAGTCCATTTCTGACGGATTGAGTTCTGGGTCATCTCAAGGCCCGAAGTGGCTACGCCGCCGGCATTGGAAGCCTTGCCCGGAGCATAGAGAAGACCGGCACTCTGGAACGCCACGATAGCCTCGGGAGTGGAAGGCATATTGGCGCCCTCAGCCACGCAGAAGCATCCATTGGCAACAAGTTCCTTTGCCTCCTCGCCATTGATTTCGTTCTGGGTCGCACAAGGAAGGGCAATGTCGCACTTCACGCTCCAAGGACGCTTCCCTGCGTGATACTCCGCATTCGGATATTTCTCCACATATTCCCTGATACGTCCCCTGAGGACATTCTTCAGGAAGAACACGTACTCCATCTTCTCCTCGTCGAGTCCGTCCGGGTCATATATGAATCCGTCGCTGTCTGAAAGTGTCACCACCTTCGCCCCGAGCCTCATCGCCTTCTGGGCAGCATACTGTGCCACGTTTCCGGCACCGGAAATGCAGACTGTCTTGCCCTCGAAGGACTCTCCCCTGGATGCGAGCATCTCCTGGGTGAAATAGCAGAGGCCGTAACCTGTAGCCTCAGGTCTGAGAAGACTTCCTCCCCAGTTCTGGCCCTTTCCGGTAAGGGTACCTGTCCATTCGTCACGGAGTCTCTTGTACTGGCCGAACATGTAGCCGACCTCGCGTCCGCCTACGCCGATATCTCCGGCAGGCACGTCAGTATCAGGACCGATATGTCTCTGAAGCTCAGTCATGAAACTCTGGCAGAAGCGCATGACCTCGGCATCGGACTTGCCCCTCGGGCTGAAGTCGGAACCACCCTTGGCGCCGCCCATCGGAAGAGTCGTAAGCGCATTCTTGAAGGTCTGCTCGAAGGCAAGGAACTTCATGATACCGAGATTCACGCTGCTGTGGAAACGGATACCTCCCTTGTAAGGTCCGATGGCGCTGTTCATCTGCACGCGGAAACCGCGGTTAATCCTGACTTCGCCGGCATCGTCCATCCATGGAACCCTGAAAATGATGACTCTTTCAGGTTCAGTCATCCTTTCCATAATCTTCTGGTCAAGGAAATGCGGGGAGGACTCCAATACAGGTGCTACGCTTTCGAGAACTTCTTTTACCGCCTGATGGAACTCAGGCTCGCTCGGGTTCTTGATAACCAGGTCATTCATGAAGCCGGCGACATATCTTTCAGTAAATGCAGACATAATGTCAATTGTTAAGATTGTGAAACGTTTTATACCATAGGAGTCCAAAAAAGAAAACTCCAATACTTGTAAATATATGAAATGTCCGGCTCATATGCAAGTATAAGCCGGACATATAGCATTATAAATCAGTTTAATAGCCTCATTTTTACTCCGTGAGGCCCAATTTCGCCATCAATGCTGACGGCTCAGGGTCGTGACCGCGGAATCTTCTGTAAAGTACAGCCGGGTCTTCAGTATCACCCTTGGAGAGGACATTCTCCCTGAATGATAAGGCTACTTCCCTGTTGAAAATACCCTTCTCCTTGAAGAGGGAGAAAGCATCAGCCTCGAGCACCTCCGCCCACTTGTATGAGTAATAACCGGCTGAATATCCGCCGGAGAAAATGTGGTTGAATGCAGGAGAAATGGCAGTACCGGCAACTTTCGGCATCACAGCGGACGGAGCGAGAACCTTCTTCTCATACTCTACGGCATCCTCCTCCGGAAGAGCTGTCAATGTATGCCAGGCCATGTCCAGAGTGCCAAAGTCGAGCTGGCGGACCTGATAGTAACCTGCAAGATAATTCTTGGCCCTGACAATCTTCTCCACGAGCTCCGCAGGAATCACTTCACCAGTACGGTAGTCCTTGGCAAATGAATTGAGATACTCCGGCTCAAATGCCCAGTTTTCCATTATCTGCGACGGAAGTTCAACGAAATCCCTTGAAACATTGGTACCACAGAGAGAAGTATAACGGCCCTCGGCGAACATCCCGTGAAGTGAATGTCCGAACTCATGAAGGAACGTGCAGAGTTCATCGTGAGTCAGAAGTGACGGAGCATTCTCTGTCGGCTTCGAGAAATTGGTAACAATGCTTACAAGAGGCCGCTTCTCAACACCGTCCCTGATGCTCTGGCCACGGAATTCTGTCATCCAGGCTCCGCCGCGCTTGGAGGAGCGAGGGAAGAAGTCCGCATAGAACAATGCCAGATGACTTCCGTCAGCATCCTTCACATCATATACCTTGACATCCTTGTGATATACAGGGATATCCGTCCTTTCCTCGAATGAGATGCCATAAAGTCTCTCAGCAAGTGAGAACACTGCACCAATGCAGTCCTCAAGGCGGAAATACGGCTTGAGCTGCTCATCACTGAGAGCATACTCGGCCTGCTTGTATTTCTCTGACCAATAGCTGAAATCCCACGGCATGAAATGGTCAGGGTCCATGCCGGCAGCATTGGCCATCTCGGCAAATCCATTGGCCCTGGCATATTCAAACACCTCTGCGACCTCCTTCCTGGCATAAGGAAGGGATGGCTGCATAAGGTTGTCCAGAAAGCTGACAACAGTAGCCTTGTCCTTGGCCATATTCTCCTCAAGGATATAGTCAGCCCAGGTCTCATAGCCGAGAATATTCGCAATCTTGATTCTCAAGTCTGCAATCTTCCTTACATTCCCGGTATTGTCATTGTCTCCGCCGACAGCCTTGGAATTATATGCCATGAACATCTGCTTGCGGAGATCCGGCCTTGTGGAATTCTGCATAAATGGAAGATAGCTGGGATAGTCCAAAGTGAAGACCCAGCCGTCCAGGCCTCTTTCCTTTGCAGTCATTGCTCCGATTTCCTTCACATAGTCAGGAAGACCGGCAAGATCCGCGCTGTCTGCCAGATGAAGCTGATATGCATTTGATGATGTCAGGACATTCTTGCCGAACTGAAGGCTGAGGAGAGAAAGTTCCTCGACGTATTTCGAGTAAACGGCCTTGTCCTCCGGAGAAAGATTTGCTCCATTGCGTGTAAATGACCTGTATGAATTCTCAAGAAGCCTGAGCTGGTCAGGTTCGAGGCCGAGTGAATCCTTCCTGGCATATACCGACTTGACTCTTTCGAAAAGCTTGTCATTGAGGGAGACATACATCTCGTACTCCGTCATAAGCGGTGATACTTCCTCAGCAATCTCCTGAAGCTTGTCATTGGTATCGGCCTCAAGAATGTTGTAGAATATGCCTGCAACCCTGTTCAATGTACCTCCGGCAAACTCCAGGGCCTCAATCGTATTCTGGAAACTTGGCTCCTCCTGATTATTTACAATGGCATCAATCTCCGCCTTGGCCTCGGCGATTCCCTGCTTGAACGCGGGCATATAATGCTCCGCACGGATTTTGTCAAACTGAGGTGCACCATAAGGAAGAGGTGACTCGACAAGTAATGGATTCTCACTCATTTTACAAGATGAAATTGAAATCAAGGCGCAGAGCGCCAATAAAAACTTTCGCATAAAGATCTGGTTTAAGGGAATGCAAAGATAATACATTTCAGGCTTACTTCAACTCAAGTTTCTTGATATTGGTAATCTTGCTCGGAGTGAGAATATATGATATGTCATAGCAGCAATGGAAATCGTGCCGGTTCATCTTGATATGGACAGTTACATAGTCAGGATTGAATCCTCTCGCTTCCAGCTCGGCCCTGTCAGCGATGCGGATCCGTTCTTTGACAAGGGACTGCAATATTTCATAGTTCCTGTCCAGCACAGTCCTTATCCGGAGCTTGAAATTTCTCAGGCTCTGGGTCTTCTTGTTGTTATACCGGTTCTTGCAGGTATCGCAACAGAACTTCCTGTCAACCCTGCCTCCGTAGAAAGCCTTTCCGCACTCCAGACAGAGCCCTTTTTCATCCTTCTTGTCCAATAATCCGTAATCAGCCATATCATCTGTTTTTCGGCAATATGGCAATAAAAAACCGCATTACCCACAAGTAGTAGCCAATCAATCAAATAATTACTGAAATTTTAAATTGTCAGTCCGAAGGTGGTAAAACTAAATTCAAATCTTAAACTTCCCGATTTCATAAAAGATCCGCATTCAGTCAGTGACCTTTTCCTGCCACCAATACAAGATTCATCAAAACCACCTCCCTGCGGACTGAATTAACTTGCATTGATTCCGAAAAGAGCATTCCTTTGCAACGGACCCAATAAGCGCGCAACGGGATCCGAAACTATTAAACTTGTTTATTATGGAACAATTGAACAAAATCGAATTGAGGGGAAATGTCGGCAACATCAGAGTCCAGGCCGTCGGGGAGAATGAAGTCGCAAATTTTTCGCTTGCGACCAATTTCGCCTACAAGAGCAAGGACGGTACGCCTGTAATCGAAACCACCTGGCACAATATCACTGCATGGAGCGGCAAGGGAATGCCTGACTTCAGGAAGATTCAAAAAGGCTCCTGCGTCTATGTGACCGGAAGAGTCCGCGTCCAGAAATTCAACGGGGTGGACGGTACTGAGAAACAGTTTTTCGAAGTACTGGCAAACAGAGTTGCCATCATTGATAAGGAGGACACTTCCATGACGGTATCCTCAATGTAATACGAACCATGTTATGAAGAAACTATTCTTGCTGATGGCCACCGCCGTCATATCCGTTCAATGTGGAATAAGGCATAAAGTTAATGATATAAGCGGCAGTGATGTGACTGTTGACATTTCACTTCCGCATGAAAGCGTACCGAGACATTCTGAGGACATTATAGACAATGAACCGGAAGAAGCAGTGGAGAATGTCGAGGACAGCGGGCCTGTCATAATGAATGCCATAAAGGATGAAGATGGAGAAATGGTTGCCACGGATGTCATCAGGGCAGCGGTGGTCTCGGCAAGATTCAGAAACGTGGCGGAAAGGATGGGCAAGGTTGACCTGAAATTCCAGGTGACCGTTCCACAGATGATGCAGGACAGCAGATGGCAGCTGAGAATGATTCCACGGCTGTACATAATGGAGGACAGCACGGACCTCGAACCGGTAATAATTACGGGTTCAGGATACCGCAGGAAACAGCTGCGGGGCTATGAACAGTACCGGAAATTTCTGGAATCCATCATTTCAGATCCGGACAAGTTCATAAATGAGCACCAGCTTGAAATGTTCCTGAAACGCAATATTCCTGAAATCTACAAGTTCCGGGAAGACAGCAGCTATGTGTCGGATGAGGAGTTCGCATCATTTTATGGGGTGACGGAAAAAGCCGCAGTCGAACATTACACAAGGAAATATCAGGTCCATGCAAATGACAGGAGAATCGCAAGGAAGGACAAGATGTTCAGCCGGTACGTGAAGGCTCCCATTGAGACGGAAGGTATCCGGATAGACACTGTGCTTCAGGAATCCTCCGGCGATTTCACCTATCTCTATACCCAGACAGTGGTGGCGAGACCAGGGCTCAAGAAAGCAGAGATAAGAATGTCCGGGAACATTATGGAAGACGGCAAATCCATTTACAGGATTCCGTACGGGGAGCCGCTGACTTTCTATATCAGTTCCTTGAGCACACTGGCCGACAAGTCAGTCAGATATCTCAAAATCATTACTCCGAGAAGGGTCGAGGCCAACACGGCCTGCTATGTGGATTTCCCTTCAGGAAGTTCTGAGATACTGCCCGGGCTCTCGAACAATGCCAGTGAAATCTCCAGGATAAAGGGGAATCTGGCAGATCTTGCCACCGATGTGAACTTTGACCTTGACTCAATCATCGTGGCAGCTTCTTCCTCTCCGGAAGGCAGCCTGAAATACAACTCAGCCTTGTCATCCAGAAGGGCGATGTCGATTTCCGGATACTTCAACAAATTCCTTGAACATTGCAGGGACTCTGCAAGACGGGAAAAGGGAGTTATGATGAGCATCGGTGAAGACTTAGCCATCGATGATGCCCCGCCACCTGTCAAATTCATTTCAAAATCAAATGGAGAAGACTGGAGAATGCTTGATACCCTCATAGCCCGCGACTCTGTCATGAGCCGTGAGGGTAAGGAAATGTACTGGAAACTGAGAAAGGAGCCTGACCCTGACCTGCGTGAAAACAGGATGAGGAATATGTCTGACTACAGGTATATCAGGGAATCACTTTACCCGAGGCTGAGGACTGTAAAGTTCAACTTCTTCCTGCACAGGAAAGGTATGGTCGAGGATACAGTCATAAGCACTGTAATCGATACTGTTTATATGGCCGGCGTCAAGGCAATCGAGGACAGGGATTACAAAAAGGCTATAACCCTGCTGAAGCCATATGGGGATTACAACCTCGCAATAGCTTATTGTTCAATGGGTTACAATGCCAGTGCCGAGGATATTCTGAGGAGGCTCCCCGAAAGCGACAAAACGGACTATATGCTGGCTCTTGTTCTGAGCAGGACAGGAAGGGAAAAAGAGGCAGTAAGACTCTACTACAGAGCCTGCGAAAAAAATCCCGCATTGGTCCACAGGGGCAATCTTGACCCTGAAATCTCCGAACTGACGGACAAATACGGAAAAACACACTAAAAATTCAAAACAATGAAAAAAACTATCATTTACTTCGCAAGGACAGCATTTGTTGCCGTTGCGCTGCTTGCAGGAACATCCTGCAGCGAGACCGAAAAAGAAACAGCTGTAATCAATGACGGGAAAGTGGTCTTGACCGTCAACCTTGACAGTGGGATATCAATGACTACCAGGGCTGCTTTGAACACAGAAGGTGAAACCAAGATTAACAATGTCCAGATTTTCGTTTTCAACAAAGAGGGCGGCAGACTGGACTCCTACTACAACGGATCTGGATCCCGGCAGGTAAAAATCAGGTGTACCACCGGCAAGAAGAGAGTATTCTCCATCATCAACGCCCCCAGCCTGAGTTCCTGCACCGACACCACGACACTTCTGGCGCAGACAACTTCGTTGAGTGACAACAGCCTTGCAGGTTTCGTGATGACAGGCCAAGCCTCTGCCACTCTTCCGGCTCAGAGCACCGTAAATCTATCTGTCAGCAGAATCACATCCAGGGTATGCATAAAGAATATTTCGGTAAACTTCACTTCAGAAGGCTATAAGAATCTGGAATTCAGAATCAACAGCATCTATATGATAAACGTGGCAGGCAACACGGATTACGGCGTGACTGCGGAACCTACACAGTGGTACAACCAATCCGGCCATAAAGACAGCGGAATGGATGCCTTGCTGTACAAGAGCATCAATTCCAGCCTGACATCATCGTCAACTCTGCAGAATGAAGAATACTTCTACGTATATCCTAACCCGACGGCAAGCGACAATTCCGACGAAACATTCTCGCCAAGATTCACCAGGCTCGTAGTCGAGGCAACTCTCGGCGGTACAAAATACTACTACCCTATCAGCCTGCCGAATCTGGAGAGGAACAAGACCTACACGGTTTCAAGCCTCATGATTACCCGTCCGGGCTCAGACAACCCGGATAAGGAAATCACAAGCGCGGAATGTCCGTTCAACATTGTGGTAGAAGACTGGATTCCCGGCACAGAACAGAACCTTGTAATATGACATCGGAATGAAATTCTTCAAATCCTTCTGTTCCGCTCCGGCGAAAACAGGATTGTTGATAGCAATTGTCACGGCGTCCGCCTCCTGCAGCCTCAAGGAGGACAGGGACGGATGTCCGTGCCATCTTATCATCGGTCTTGAACAGGCTGTGGGGAACGGGAATGCTGGCATATTCATATTTCAGGACGGTGATAAAACCTTGACTGACAATGTTGAACCTTCAGAATATCCGGAAGGTTACTGTTCAGATGTCAGGAGGGCTCCCGCTACCATAACGGTAATACAAGGCCTCAGTGAAGGCATTGTAAATGGAGAGGAGTTCATCATCCGGGATGGGAATGATGCAGATAAGATGTTTCTGCACAATGAGACGCTGCAGTGCGGCTCCGAGACTGTAAGGACATCAGCTGACCTGCACAAGAACTGGTCAACATTGGAAATATGTCTGATAACGGAGGAAGACAGCCTTGACATAGATATCAATGGAGGAATCTGCGGAATCGATCTCAGGACAGGCAAACCAATCAAAGGCGTATTCCGGTGCAAAGCCAGACTGCTGGACAGCAATTTCGCCGTATATTCCGTCAATCTCCCGAGACAGAACAATTCCGAAGATGAAATCTACATATCTGTAAAGAAGGAAAGCAGGGAGCTGTATGCCGGTGACATCTCGAAAGCCATTGCCGAGGCTGGCTTTGACTGGTCCAAGCCTGACCTGGACGATATCAGGCTGAGGCTCGACTATGTTTCAGCCACATTCAGCATTGAGATTGCCGGATGGGATAACGGCACGGACAGTGACAGGGTCATATGACAGAGCCGGGCAATGGAACCCTATCTCACATGCAGACCGCATTCCCTGTGGTCCGGGTCCTCCCACCACCATCTTCCGGAACGGATATCCTGACCCGGTTTCACAGCCCTTGTGCAAGGCTGGCAGCCTATGCTCGGGAAACCGTTCTCGTGAAGCCTGTTGTACGGCACCCCGTTCTCGCGGACATAGTCCTTAACCTGCTCCTCAGTCCAGAGGATGAGAGGATTGAGCTTGATCACATCATCAGTCTCGTCGTACTCGACCATCTGCATTGAGGTACGGGTGACGGACTGCTCGCGCCTAAGCCCGCTGATCCACACGTCAACCCCCTGCAGGGCACGCTTCAGAGGCTCCACCTTCCTGATATTGCAGCATAGATGGCGTAATTCCACGCTGTCATAAAACAGATTGACGCCGTGCTTGCGGACCATTTCCTGGACCTTGCGGAAATCAGGGAAGAACACTTCGATACTGATGCCGTACTGCATATTGGTACGATCAATCAGTTCGTAGGTCTCCGGGAACTGACGCCCTGTATCAAGGGTGAAAATCCTGGCATCCTTCCTGATTTTCACCATCATATCCGTTATTGTCTGGTCCTCGTAACTGAGGCTGGAGGACAATGCCGCCCGGCCGGGAAACTCACCAAGGAAATACTCAAGAACCTTCTGCGGTCCCAAGTCAATGAACTTCTCATTTACAGAGACGGCGAAGGACCTCTTCTCCTCCGCCGTCATTGAATCCAAATATCTTTCCATTCCAGATATATATGATTGATAATCAATCGGTCACGATATGAGGAACATCTACTCCTCCGGCACGATCATTCCTGCGCCAACAGTATCATTGGTACCCTCCTCGATGAAGATGAGACTTCCCATCGTCCTGTTGTCCCTGTAATAATCGAACACGAGAGGCTCGGCGGTCTTGATTCTCACCCTCGCAATGTCATTCATCACGAGTTTCTCGACGCCGTACTCCTTCTCCCTGGTATTGATGTCAATCTTGTACTCGATCTCCCTGACGATACCGAGAGTCTGCTGGGTAGCGTGGCGGATCACATATTTCTTGCCCTGCACAAGCGGTGAGTTCCTGAACCAGCAGACATTGATGAGGACTTCCTGCTCGACATGAGGCTGGACTCCGTCAGCGGAAACCAGCACATCCCCGCGGCTTATGTCAATGTCATCCGACAGTGTGATATCCACCGACTCTGGTGATACGGCCGACTCGAGACTCTTCTCACCGAGCCAGATTCCGGTCACGGTGGAACTGAGTTCGGAAGGATATACCTTGACCTTGTCCCCGACCTTCAAAGCGCCCTCTGCAAGTCTTCCGGAATAGCCCCGGAAATCCGGGAAACGGGAAGAAATCGGCCTTATGACATATTGTACAGGCATCCTCATCCTGTCATCAGCCTCCACAGGAAGGGCTACGGTCTCAAGGAAATCAAGCAGGGCCTTGCCCTCATACCATCCCATGTTCTCCGACTTGTTCACGACATTGTCGCCAAGCTTCGCGGAAATCGGGATGAAGGTGACATTGCCGAGTTCGATGGAGGCGGACATTGCCTTGTAGTCAGCCACAATCCTGTCAAACACCTCCTGTGAGAAATCCACGAGGTCCATCTTGTTCACGCAGACCACAACCTCCTTTATGGCAAGGAGAGAAGCGATGTAGGAATGCCTTACGGTCTGCTCCATTATTCCGTGGCGGGCATCCACGAGAATCACTGCCAGATCGGCCGTGGATGCTCCGGTAACCATGTTCCTGGTATACTGGATATGGCCTGGAGTATCGGCAATGATGAATTTTCTCTTCGGAGTGGCGAAATACCTGTAGGCCACGTCGATGGTGATACCCTGCTCCCTCTCGGCACGGAGACCGTCCGTCAGGAGGGCTAGGTTGACTTCCTCATTGCCACGGCTTCTGGAAGCCTCCTCGACGGCCTCGAGCTGGTCCTCGAAAATTGACTTCGAATCATAGAGAAGCCTGCCTATGAGCGTGCTCTTTCCGTCATCCACACTGCCCGCCGTAGTGAAGCGGAGCAGCTGCATATTGAGATATCCTTTTGTATTCTGAGTTTCCATGTTGTTTTCTTATAATTGCGGAAGATAATCGGAGAAAACGGCAGTGTGCAGCCGCATCCGGAAATCCTAAAAATAACCTGCCTTCTTGCGGTCCTCCATTGCAGTCTCGGAACGCTTGTCATCGGCCCTGCCACCCCTTTCGGTCACCCTGGAAGATGCAATCTCGTCAATGATGTCCTCAAGGCTGTGGGCGTGAGACAATGTAAGTCCCGTGCAGGTCACGTCACCGATTGTCCTGCAGCGTACCTCCTTGACCACGACTTCCTCCTCAGGACGGCGCGGGATAATGTCCGGATCCGCAGCAAGCCACTGTCCGTCACGGAAGAATACCTTCCTCTCGTGAGTATAGTAGAGACTCGGAAGCTCAATGCCCTCCTGATAGATATACTGCCATACATCCATCTCGGTCCAGTTGCTGATCGGGAAAACGCGGAAATGCTCACCCGGATTCTTCATACCGTTGTAGATGTTCCAGAGTTCAGGCCTCTGGTTCTTGGGATTCCACTGGCCGAACTCATCCCTGTGAGAGAAGATACGCTCCTTCGCGCGGGCCTTCTCCTCGTCCCTCCTCGCTCCGCCGCAGGCCGCATCGAACTTGTACTTGGCAAGGGTGTCGAGCAGGGTAACGGTCTGGAGCTTGTTACGGCTGGCATTGTAGCCGGTCTCCTCCTTTACCTTGCCCTCGTCGATAGACTCCTGTACAGAGCCCACAATGAGGTCAGCACCAAGCTTCCTGACCAGGTCATCCCTGTATGTCAATGTCTCCGGGAAATTGTGCCCGGTGTCGATGTGAACCAGCGGGAATGGGATTTTGGCCGGATAGAAGGCCTTGTATGCCAGATATGTAAGCACTATCGAATCTTTTCCGCCTGAAAAAAGGATACAGGGGCGTTCAAACTGCGCAGCCACTTCCCTCAGAATGTAGATTGACTCCGCCTCAAGTTCCTTAAGATGAGTAAGATGTTCGCTCATTTCACTATGTGTTAATAAAACCAATTTCTAGTGTGCCGCAAATATTATCGGATTTGAGCGGCAATTCTGCAAATATACTAATTCTTTCCGACAGCCGGAACAGGCCAGGCAAGCATATCAGCTGAATACGCCCGAGAGATACTTCCTGGTCAGTTCCTCCTCAGGAGAGCCGAAGACCTTCTTCGCATCTCCTGTCTCGATAACCTCGCCGAGATAGAGGAAGACGGCGTGGTCGGCTATCCTCAAAGCCTGACGCAGAGTATGGGTAACCATAATGATGGAATATTTCTCCTTCAGCTTCACGAAAAGGTCCTCCACCGTCTTGCTGGATACCGGGTCAAGCGCACTCGTAGCCTCGTCCGCGAGAATGAAATCAGGCTCGACAGCCAGGCTGCGGGCAAGGCAAAGCCTCTGCTGCTGGCCGATTGAGAGTCTCTGTGCGGAACTCTGCAGCCTGTCCTTGACCTCGTCCCAGAGTCCGACCTCGGTGAGATATCGCTCCACGACCTCTGCAAGTTCCTTCTTTTTCGTATGCATTCCGTGAATCCTGCATCCGTAGGCCACATTGTCGAATATGGACATCGGAAGCGGGCAAGGCCGCTGCGGCACCAGGCCTATTCTCCTGCGGAGTTCGATGAGGTCCCTGTACGGAGCCGAGATGATATCCTGGTCCCCTATCATTATCCTTCCGCTTATGGATGTGTCATCGACATTGTCTATCAATCTGTTGAGGCATTTGAGAAGAGTACTCTTGCCACAGCCTGACGGCCCCACAATGCAAGTGATCCTGTTGACCGGGAATGTCAGGTTTATGTTCTTGAGAATCGGTCTTCCCTCGATGGAAAGATTGAGGTTCTCGACAATCATCGGTTCAGTCGATTTATTCTGGTCCATAACTGAAAACTAAAGGTTGTTCTTTGTAAAATGTCCAGTAATCCAACGGCCTCCGAGGCTGAGGATGAGGACTATGACTGTAAGCACGAGAGCCGCGGCATAAGCCCTGCCAGGAAACGGCTCCGGCATTGTAATCCAGTTGAATATGGCAAGAGGCAGGGTTGCCGTAGGGGAAGAAAGCGAGGTGGCCGTCGAATCCGAGAAACCTGCAGTGAACATCACCGCCGCAGCATCTCCGATGGCCTTGCCGACAGCCAGGAGAGAAGCCGTCGCCATTCCCGGAAGCACCTGCCGCAGAACCACTTTCAATGTCTCCCACTTGGTTGCGCCAAGGGAATAGGCCGCATCTATCATATCATCCGGCACAGAACGGGAAATCTCGTCCCCGCTCCTTATGAACATCGGTATGATGAGAAGGGTCGAGACAATGATACCGCCCAGGACGGATGCCCTCATCCCCACTGCCACCATTATCATGAATGCGAATGCTCCATAGACAATCGACGGAATGCCGTACAGCACGTCATAGACAAGGCGGGCAACGTATGAAAGCCAGTTGGAGCGCCTGCGGTAGAGATTCATGTAGAATACTACCGGAACACTGACTATCATTGCAATAAGCATTGCCGGCAGCACGACTATCAGCGAGCCTATGATTGCATTGAGGAAGCCGCCGTCATCGGCAGTGTTCCAGTCCTTGCCGGGAGTGCTGGTCACCATTTCCCACGAGATGGAGCCGAAGCCCTTCACGCATATTGTCCAGATGATGGAAATGACGAAGGCCATTACGGTAATCACGGCGGCCCACATCAGCACCTGGAAGAATTTCTCCTCTATGTATTTGCTTTGTATCTTCTTCATTTTCAGCCTCTTTTCTGGATCCTGTACAGGATAATCCTTGACAATATATTGAAAATCACCACAATCACGAGAAGGATGAGAGCTGCAAACATGATTGCAGACTCATAGAGAGGCACCGAGGCCATCTCACCGTAATTGTTGCCGATAAGGGCAGGCAGGGTGTAGAATCCGGACTTCAATCCCTTCGGGATGGCCGGAATGCTGCCGCAGACCATCATCACGGCAATGGTCTCGCCCATAGCCTTGGACAATGCCAGAACCACCGAAGCGAAAATTCCCGGCAAGGACTTCTTGATAACTACTTTCTTTGTAGTCTGCCACCTGGTGGCTCCGAGCGACATCGATGCATCCCTCAGATCCTGAGGCACTGCCGAGAAAATCTCTACAAAAAGGCTGACCATTATCGGAAGCACCATCACGCATAGCACGAGGGAGGCCGTGATAAGGGAATATCCGGTTACCGGAATCAGAATGAGAATGCCCCAGACTCCATAAATGACGGAAGGCAATGCCGCCAGAATGTCAAGAGCAGGATATATGAACTTTCTTACAAGCTTCTTGGAATACTCCGTCAGGGAAATTGCCGTCAGCAGGGACAGCGGCAGGGCTATGATGATAGAGATCAATGTCACAGCCAGAGTTCCGGTGATGAACGGGAGGAAGCCGAATTTTTTCTGCGAAGGCTTCCACTCCGAAGATGTCACAAGGTCCCAGAAGGAATTTTCCTGGAGAATCGGAAGAGCCTTGACCAGCAGGCCGCCTATCATCGCAAGCAGGAGCAGAACCGATGAGACAGTGAGGATGAACATGAACACCGACGAGACATTCTGCTTGTATATTCTCTTGGCATTCAATGATTTCTGGAAGAATGCCCCGCTGAATACAGCCAGAATGAAGACGATGAAGGCAATGAACATTATTACTATGTCATTCGTCGTATTCTCCTTCTTGGACGAGGCCCGGACCGCAGAACGGTAGGCTTTCATATTGTCGTTCAAGGCTTTGCTGGAAATCTGGACATAGCCCGCAGGCTCATTGAAACGCTGGCCGTCCTTCAGGACGAACTTCAGGAATGAAAGCGAGGCGGAGTCCTGGGGCGCTCCCCTGCTGACGAAATAGAGATTCCTCGCCGGAGGCGAAGGAAACATATCGTCCTCAATGGCGTGGACCAGTTTCTCCTTGGTTTCATAGAAGGATTCCTCATCCGAGATTTTTCCGTCCCCGTCAATGTCAATAGGGATGGCATCCAGGCCCTCAAGAGGTCTATGTGTCTGGGAATCATAGGCGTAGGCCAGATTATTGAAGCCTACCGACCATTTGTCCTTCTGTACGGCCTGGGCAATTCCTGGGTCTCCGAAAACCGCTGTGCCGGTCAGGTCTTCCTGCTTGGCCCCGAACCAGGCCGCGAATGTCTGGGCGGCCCCGCAGGCATCGGATCTGGTGTAAACATTGATCTTGTGCTTCTCCCCGTTTCCGAGGAGCTGGCCCCAGGTGCGGATTTCCCCCGTAACCCATATCTTTCTGGCTTCCTCGGAGGTGAGGCCCCGAGACCTCAATATGTCCGCATAGGGATTCCCGCTGTTGAAATCAGGAATCACGGCATCCCGACCGACAATGAAGGCCAGGGCTCCGGACTCAATTTCCTCCTGGTGGAGATCCCTGGAGAGCATCGCATAGTCCACCATTCCGTTCAGGACATCGGTCATTCCCTTGCCGGCACCGCCGGCAGAAACGTCAATCTTCACAGATGGATGCAGTGCCTGGAATTCATTGGACCACTGCACGGCAAGAGGATATAGTGCAAAAGCGCCAGAGAGGGAAACCTGGCCTTCTACATCCTTCTTGACATGAGAATCACCGCTCCCGCAAGAGAATGTGGCGGCAATAGCAAAAAAAACCGCCAGCGGTGATAGTATTTTCATTGCTATCCGCTTAAGCATCTTCTTCGTTTTAGTACACAGGGCTGAAAAATGATGACTTCGCCAATGCCCTTTTGCGCTCCAAATATAGAAAGTTTTTATAAGAAAACAAAAAATGCAGGGACGGCTTTCATCCCTGCATAAAAACAGAGCGGAAAACGGGGTTCGAACCCGCGACCTTCGGCTTGGGAAGCCGACGCTCTACCAACTGAGCTATTCCCGCAAATCCCCTCAATCGATGAGGGGACTGCAAATATAACGATTTTTATTATTATCGCAAAAATCCTTACGATTTTTGGAAGACAAATTCGCCTACTGGTACAAGAACCTCTTGATACTGCCCTTCGGAGTCTTGGCAAACGGCTCAAGACGGAGTTCGTATGAGGAAACTGCAGAATAGGCCGGGACAATCTTGTTGAGCGCCTCGAGATTCGAAGCCATGATCTGGTCAAGATTCTCCGCATCGGTTCCGGCATCCCCAAGGGCATTCTGGTCCAGAACCACGAGGGCTACAAGTTTCTCCTTCCTGCTGACAATGAGAGACTCTGCGACAAAAGGCATATTGTTCAGAACAACCTCAATCTCCTCAGGATAGATGTTCTGTCCGTTGGACGAGAGAATCATGCTCTTGCTGCGTCCCACGAGGAAGAGGGTATTGTCCCTGTCGATAGTTCCGAGGTCACCGGTCTTGAACCATCCGTCCTCTGTAAACACTGAGTCGGTAGCCTCCTGATTCTTGTAATATCCAGGGAATACGCAGTCTCCCTTCACAAGCACCTCGCCGGCAATACGGGCAGGGCTGACCGAGTCAATCCTTACATCGATATGCTCGCTCACGTACTCGCCTACGGACTTGAGCTTGTATGCCCCGATGTGTCCGAGGGAGATGGTAGGTGCGCATTCTGTCATGCCGTAGCCGGTGACGAAAGGAGTCTTGAGCTTGACGGCGAGAAGCTGCTCAATGTAGTCCGGAATGGCAGCGCCACCTGTAACGAACACCTCGATATTGCCGCCCATCGCAGTCATGAAAATGATCCTGAGCGCCTCGCAGAATTCCGGATTATTCTCATAGTCGGCAAGTTTTGCCCTTCCGGTCTTGCTGTTCACAAACTCTCCGATGGAATCGTCTATCATTTTCCTGAGAATCAGAGGCACAGCGAAGAATACCCTTGGACGGAATTCGCGGAGGGCCGGCTTGAGGTTTGTCGGCACCGGAGGAACAAAGAGAACCACGAGATGCATTCCGCGGCAGAGCGGGGTAATCATATCGAAGGTAAGTCCGAAAATGTGCGCGTATGGCAGAACGCTGACATAATTTTCTCCCTCAATGTAGGAGAAGTGGTTAGGGATGAGATCGACGTTTGCGCTGAAATTCCTCACCGTAAGCATTACGCCCTTAGGGAAGCCGGTGGAGCCGGAAGTGTACATGATGCCGCACATTTCGTCCATATCCCTGTCAATATAGCTGACATCCTCAGGTTTCAATCCCTCCGGATGTGCCTGGGAGAATGCTGCGGCACGGTTGTTATATATCTGGTCGAATCCGTTCCTGGAATCCAGGAGTTCTCCGCTATGCATGTCAATGACGCCCAGAATCTGCGGCATCTCCTCGAAATGCATGTCCTTGTATATCTGTTTCTCCGTGAAGAGAATACGGCTGTCTGAATGGTTGACGAGGGCCTGGGTGTCGTGAGGAGTATAGCCCGGGAAAAGTTCCACGGCAACGTAGCCGCCTGAAACGGCCGCCATGAATGTCTTGGCCCAGTTTGCGGAACTCTTGGCATTGATGGCGATCTTGTCGCCCTTGACAAGGCCTGCCGCCCTGAAATAAAGATGGATTTCTTCAATGTCAGCCGCAAGCTGACCATAGGTGATGCTTGATGTGCGGAACTCGTCGAGAGCCGGCTTGTCCCAGCACCTTTTGAGGGAAGCCTCAAATGTCTTGATAAAATACTGCATAACAAATAAATATTAAATAGCTGGCTGACAGATTCGGGTCAAGAATCGCCAAATCAATGTCAAAAAGCGTACAAATTTAATATTTACTTCGCATTTTATCCAATATAAAACAAAAGATTCGACCAAAATACCAACATATCAAACATAAAAAAAGAGGATACAACCATAAGGCCATATCCTCCGGATATATCTAAAACAGTATAAATCACCAAGGTTGTCTCAGACTACTGAGCCTTGACCTCTGCAGAGAACTTGGAATACTTGTCATATCCTGCCTGGTACTCGGCGCTCTCGTCACGGAAACGATAGTAAGCGTTCTTGAGGTACTCGGATACGCCCACCTTCACTCCGTCATCCTTTGTAATCTCGAAAGCCTTCTCGAAAGGAGCAATGCAGGACTTCAAAGCTGCCTCGAATTCCTTCACGAGTTCCATATACTTGGCATCGTCGAGTTCTTCCTGAGCCTTGGTCTGAAGCTCGATGGCGAGATTGTAATACATTGTGCCCTCGCCAATGAAACCGAACTCATACTCCGGATTGATCTCTGCGCACTTCTCATAAGCGGCAACGGCCTTCTCCCTGTCGCCGAGCTGGGCGCGGATATTGCCCTCTACATAATAAAGGGAAGCATTGTTAGGCTCATTCTCCTTTGCCTTGTCAAGAAGCTCGAAAAGCCTGTCAGTACTCTCGTTGCTCTTGAGATAGTAGTTGATCAGACCGATGAGGATGCTCTGGCTCTGAGGGAACTTCTGGAAGCCCTCCTCAAGATATGTCTTGGTATTGAGGGTATCGACCTCTGCGAGCTTGGCGAATACCTCGCCACCCTCGTAATAGTAGCCGGCATCGTAGCATTTCCTGAACAATGTCTTTGCCCTGTCGTTATCCTTTGCTGCCCAGGCAGTGAAACCGGCATTGTAAACAGCACTTGTATCAAGCTTAGAAACAGGCTTTACAGCTACTGCATCAGCTGCAAGCTCGAAGAAACGGCTGGCCTCTGCAAGTTCACCGAAGCTGTATGCATTGTAGGCATCGTTGGTGTATTTCTGGCCGATGGACTCGATAGCCTCCCTGATGTCCTTGGTCTTGGCACCCTTCACGTCGACCTCGTATGCCTTCCGGTAGGCCTCGAGAGCCTTTGCGAGAGCATCCGGAACAACCTGGTTCGTAACCTCAATGATGGCGAGCTGGTTGTTGGCGTTGAAGTAGAGGTTCTTGTCAGCATAGACCTCCTTAGTCATAGGCTGGCCCTGGATAGTAACCTGCTCGGAGGACTTTGGCTTCTCATTTCCCATGACCAATGCGAGTTCCTGCTTGCCGGCACCAATCCAAAGGTTCCCTGCAGGAGCATCGTAAGCTTTGATATATGACTGGCCGAGAGAAAGCCATGTAGCCACCTTGGCGGCTTTCTTGGCGTCCTTGGAAGCGGCCTCGGCGGAATCCACCGCCTTCTTGGCGTCAGCCGGCTTGACCTGGGCATAGGTCAGATTGACTGAGGCAAGCAATGCCAATGCGATAAAAATACGTTTCATAACAATAGGTATTAGTTAATTATTATCTTCAACATTTCCGGCTTCTGGGTTCCCTGTGGCATTCTCCACTTCCGGAAGAGCATCCTCCTCACCTTTCGCCACCACGGAAACAGATGCGATGGAGTCATTGTCCTTGATATTTATGAGCTTGACTCCCTGGGGGTTCCTTCCGGCCTGCTTGATGTCGGACACCGCCATCCTTATGATGAGGCCGGACTTGGTGATGATCAGGAGATCATTGTCCTCGGTCACATTCTTCATCGCCACGAGCACGCCGGTCTTGTCAGTAATGTTCATTGTCCTGACACCCTTGCTGCCTCGGCTGGTCTTGCGGTATTCCTCGAAGTCAGTC
>JALFFZ010000153.1 GCA_022777585.1 Bacteroidales bacterium
TCGAGCCGGTGTTGTAATGCGTAGCGAAGAAATAGAATTCCTTTCCGGTCTCATTGTCCTTCAGAAGCGCCCAGATGCAGACGTGGTACTGCTTCTGGGTGCTGTCCCAGGTGAATGAAGGTACGTTCGGGGTCGCGCTGAGATAGAATGATTTGGATGCCAGCAACTTGAACTTTTCCTTTACGTACATGATGTTGACATTTCCTCCTGAAGATGTGCCTGTGTTCGGGACTTCAAGGAATTCGTACTCCGGCAGCAATGCCTTCAGGTCCGTCCTCTGGGAAGTTCTCGCCTCGTTTATGCCGATGACATCGGGCTGGAGCTCCCGTATCATGGTCTTGATGGCATTCTTGCGCACTGTCCAATGGGTGTCTCCGGTGTCGTCGTTGTTCATATACCTGATGTTGAACTGCATCACATTCAGGTAATATGGCTGGTCTCCCTCGGAGCCTTTGTCCGGCTCTGCCGACCCTGAGCATGAAATCAGGATCGGCAGGCAGGATACGAACAATAATAATGATTTGATATTCATTGTGTTACTTTACGATAATGTCATCCAGGAAGAATCTTCTGTCACCGTCAGCCTTGCCGGCACCAGCCCCTATGAAGAGTTTGGTGGAGGCTGATGCTCCTGTGATCTTCACCGTTGCGGTATGCCAGTTGTAGTAGTCGGTATCCGGTGCGCTGTCCCATACGATATCTCCGACTGTGCCCTCGCCTTCAGCAACTTTCACGTAGATATCATCCTTGGCCCCTATAAACGTTGAAGGCATGTAGAGGCAGCATTTGAATGTCAATGTCACATCTGCTGTGCCGGAAATGCCTGACAGGGCCGGAGTCGTTATTCCGTGGTCCCCGGACTTTGATGTGCCGAACATGGCATATCCCGTTCTTGAAGAGCCGGAAACGACCGTCCAGCCATCCTTCTCGTATGCAGGCGTATTGACATTTCCGAAATACCGCAATTCCGGTCCGAGAATATAGTTGGTGCCCGCTATGCACTCTGAGAAGTTGTTGAAAGCCAATGCGCCGGCCGGCTCAGGGATATTGACAATATCTCCGGGAGCCACAAAGAATCCGAAACCGATTTGGACTTTCACATCTGCACCAGTGATGGTGGCAGAAGGCTCAAGCTTGATGTAAAGCCTTTCTCCCGCGCCAATCTTCTTGCTTGCCGGCACCGTGAATTCCGTGCGGGTAATGCCTGCTGAGGTAGTGCTTTGCGCCGTGAATGTGTTGCCGGCAGCAGAGGCGAGTTCGTCGGTATTCTGCTTGGTTGACCAGGTATATTCGGTAGCAGTCCAGTTCTCTCCGTCATTGCTCCAATATATCTTCCAGGTCTGTAGAACATCTGTCTTGCCGTTCAGGGAGAATGTTACGGCGACTTTGCCGGAAACCTCATCATTCATTGGCGCTGACAGTCTGTAATAAGTTCCCTCAGCATTCCATCCCGTTGTGTAGAGGTAAACATTGTGAGGGGTTGATGAGCTTCCCTGAGCGAAAGAGGCCTCTCCTTCAGTACCTCCGACCTTCTCGATGAGTCCGCCGTTGTCGAATACCACTGAAGAGCCTGATATCGATGCGTTCCTGACATTCGGAGTCGTAGTGCCTGCAGTGAATTCGTAGGTGCAGAATACGGGGGTGAATGACTTCGCTTCCTCGCCCTGTCCCATTCTGTCGAGCACAAGATTGATGTCTGAAGCAGTCCTCGGACAAACCTTGCCTCCGATAACGATTCCCTTCACGCTTCCGCTGCAGGCAGGAATTTCAGTGCCGGCAAAATTGGCCGTTGAATATAGCATGAGCCCGAATTCAGCCTTGTCCTTATCCTCCATTCCCACTTCTCCGGAGAGTGTCTTGCCTACGAATGCATCCGTTGC
This sequence comes from Bacteroidales bacterium, assembly GCA_022777585.1. Classification (GTDB taxonomy): domain Bacteria; phylum Bacteroidota; class Bacteroidia; order Bacteroidales; family UBA932; genus Cryptobacteroides. Next base: position 1,881 of record JALFFZ010000153.1, read on the forward strand.
CTGGACATTCCGCACCTCAACCAGATGGTATTCGGATGAAGCCAGCTGGCTGACACTTGCAACCTCGGCTGAAGGGGATGTGCCTTCCTCAATCTCTGCTATCATTTCAGGAGTGGCCGAGATGGTGGACGTTGCCTTGTCCAGGCTTGCTCCCTTGAGGTTGATTGTAATCCTGGTGCCGGCCGCAAGGGTTGAGGCAATGTTCAGGGCGGCATAGCTTGTGCCATCCGTAACGATTGCCGTATTTTCCGGGAGATTGGCTCCAGAAGGCTCAGAAATCACGGTTACAGTGGTCTTTATGGCGTCAGTGACAGTGCCGTCAGGATATTGGAGAACTTCGCCGAGTGTCTTGGAGGTAACTGTCGGAATCACAATGTCGGAAATTGCCTCCACAACTACATCGTCAAGATAGAATCTCCTGTCTCCTGAGCCTCCGTTTATGCCGATCTTTATTCTGGTATCCTTGTTGACACCCTTGATGACCACGCTTCTTTCCTCGAATGAAGTCCAGTTCTGGATATCTGTGATTGTACCGTCCTCCACTTCGCCTTCGCCCTCGGCTACACTTACAAGGATATTGCAGGAGGCCTTGCCTTCGCCTTCCTGGAGATAATCCGCTGACTGGTAGAGAACTGACCTGAACGATACCTTGACGTCAGCACTGCCCTCTCCGAGTTTTTCAGAAGACAGAGGAGGGAATGTCAATGAAGCTGCAGCTGAAGCTGAACCTATTCGTACGCTTCCCCATTCACCTGCTGCCGTGCCGCCCTTCCCGATGCCGTCATAGCCGAATGCGGCAGCGTCGAAAGCCACGGATGATGACCTCATATATCCCAGCGGCATATCGTATGGACATCCGTCAGTTACATTGTCGAAGTTGCAGCAATAGAGAATCTTGTCACCTGTCGGAGCCGGTGTTTCATCCGGTCTGCTCTTTGTCAGGAGGAAGCCGGTGCAGAACTGAACGTAGTCGTCCGCTCCAAGAACTGTCTCGGCTGTGAGCTTCAGATACAGAGCCCCGCCGGCCGCAATGGTTCCAGGCACTGTGAAGAATACATCCCTGTTGAACCTTGAGCCCGTTGTCATGCTGATCTTCGATCCGGTGTCGTTCCAGTTTTCGCCATCCGCACTCACCGAGACTGCCCAGGTAGAGGCCGTAGAGGATGTCCAGCCCCAGAACATTCTCATATCCCCGGAGATGTCTTCCTTGACAGGAATCCTGATGGTGAGATCCGTCGCGTCTTCCGTTCCCCATCCTGTGAATCTCGCATTGAGCTGGTAATAGTTGCCGGCATAGAAGGCAGCAGATGCGTTTTCTCCGCCCATTGTCACCGACATTCCGTCGTCGAACTTGAATGAGGCACCGTCGGTTGCCGCATTGGCTATGCCAAGGCTTACGTCGCTGTCGCTTACATTCTGGAAAATGCTGTAGGCCGGGATTGTATATCCCTCTGCCTCAGGCATTTCACCCGTTGAAGCCTGGTTGACAGTAATAGTATGGGCGATTGTCTCGTCCTTTGACATTATTGTGATGGTTGCTGTTCTCGGGTCGTATCCTCCCTTGGCTATCGTTACTGTTATGTTGCCGTCACCGATGCCGGAACTCACGCTGAAACTGATCCATCTCGCGGTGGAGCCATCCTCTGAGGCTGAGATGGTCCATTGAAGGTTTGTATGTACGGCAATCTCCAAGGTACCGCCTTCCCCCGGTACTTCAATCTCCTTCTCGGAAGGGGAGTCGATGCTCAGATATCTGGCCTCGGCTATCTTCTCCTCCGTGCACCCGTATATACAGAAGAAGAGAGCCATCAGACTTATGATCTGTGCCGCAAAAAATATGATCTTTTTCATTTGACTTTTAAAAAAATGTTTTAAATTTGCGTCGTACTTTGGTGTGGTTTGGTATGGTTTCCAATTGCAATATTAGAAATTATGAGATTAAAAAGCAAATTTTTTCCGGAAAATCGCTTCTTTCTCATTCTCCTGGTCATCTTCGGCTTCTCGACAGCGGCGATGGCGCAGAACAGGAAAGTAAGCGGTAAAGTGGTCAGTGCCACATCTGAACCAGTTCCCGGAGCAAGTGTCATCGTCACCGGCACGACTACCGGTACATCCACAGACATTGACGGAGAGTTCACATTGAGCATTCCGATGAATTCCACATCACTCACGGTATCCTGCATCGGTTTCGCCGATGTTATTGTCCCGCTTTCGGATAAGGGCGCCTACAGCATTATCCTCAATGAGGACACGAACTTCCTCGACGAGGTAGTCTTTGTAGGTTACGGTACAATGAAGAAGAGGGACCTGACAGGATCGTTAAGCACCGTAGAGGGTAACACTATCAAGAAAAGGCAGACCACGGAGGTGACCAATGCCCTCCAGGGAGCAATCCCGGGTCTGACTGTAACCAGAAGCAGTTCTGAACCTGGCGGATCCGCCACATTGCGCGTGCGCGGTATCACATCCATGCAGGAGTCCAGTCCGCTCGTCATTATAGACGGTGTCCCAGGCAGCCTGTCCGACGTTACGCCGTCCGACATTCAGGATCTTACAGTTCTCAAGGATGCGGCTTCAGCAGCCATTTACGGTTCCCGTGCCGCTGCCGGAGTTATTGTCGTGACTACCAGGAGGGCCTCCCAGGACGAGAAGGCGGCCGTGGATTTCTCTTATTCCATAGCATTGGACATGCCTACGGCAATGCCGGAGTACACCAATGCCGCGGGATATATGTCTGCGATGAACGAACTCGCCTATAATGACACTCCTTCTGCAGGCATCAATTCCGTCTGGCCGCAGGAGTACATTGACAATTATGCAGCCCTTCACAAGTCCAATCCGGATCTTTATCCTGACACCGACTGGGCTGGGATGATATTGAAGAATGTCGCCCCTCGGCAGAACTACACCCTCGGCATCACCGCAGGAACAAAGAAACTGAAAACCAAGATTTCCTTCGGATATGACAATGTCGACGGCCTCTACACCGGAAATACATATACATATGACAAGTATTCCGTCAGGGTCAACAATGACATTGAGCTCAACCGCTACATGACCTTCTCCATTGACCTCAATGCGAGGATTGTAGACAAGAGCGTGCCATATTACAGTCCGGCATCCTGGATGAGGAATGCCGGCCCTATCTATGCGGCGGAATGGTCCGACGGCAGGATTGCGGGGGGAAAAGATGGAACGAATCCTTATGCGAAGATGCTCTACGGAGGAAGCAAGGACTCCCGCTCCATTGTCGGCAATGGCAAGGTCCAGCTCGACATCCGCCCTGTCACCGGCCTTGTTATCTCCGGAGTGTTCTCCCCGAAGTACAATGAGAGCCGCGACAAGAACTTCTGCAAGGCTGTCACCTATACTCCTTATGATGACCCGGACGGGCTTGAGAGATATCTGGCAGGAGCCAACACCACTAACCTCAATGAGGTGCGCACATCCTCATATTCCTATACTGCACAGCTCTTTGCGAACTACAATAAGAATTTCCGCAAGCATTACCTCGGAGTGATGGCCGGTATCGAGGAGTACTATTTCAACTGGCAGAACATCTCCGCTTCCAAGACAAATTATGTGACGGACTATTTCCCGTATTTGTCTGCCGGTCCTGACGATAAGGTGGTTGCTGACAACTCGACTCCTTATGAGAATGCCTATTTCTCAGCTTACGGAAGGCTTACATACAATTATGATTCAAGATATTACATTCAGGCCAATTTCCGTGCGGACGCTTCCGGACGCTTTGCAAAGAATTACAGATGGGGCTATTTCCCGTCGGTTTCTGTAGGATGGGTTGCCAGCAGGGAAGGCTTCATGAAAAACCAGAATGTGGTCAGCTATCTGAAAATCCGCGGCTCATACGGAAACCTCGGAAATGAGAGAATAGGAAACTATCCTTACCAGTCGGTCATGAGCTTTACCAGCCCGGCCGTGTTCTCCGGAAGTGAAGTCATTGGCGTTCAGGGCGTTTCCAACTATCAGCTCGCCATCGAGGACATTACCTGGGAGACTACCACTACATATGATGTCGGAGCAGATGTCAACTTCCTCAGAGACAGGCTCTCCTTCAATTTTGACTGGTATTACAAGAATACGAAGGATATGCTCATCGCTCTCGATATCCCTACCTATATGGGTTATTCAGCTCCCGACCAGAATGCCGGAGACATGCATACCAAAGGATGGGATTTCAATGTTGCCTGGAATGACAGAGCCGGCGATTTCAGCTACGGAATCAACTTCAATATATCCGATTACAAGTCCGTGATGGGTGACATCGGAGACAAACTCAATATAAGCTCGGGAAAGATTGTCGCATCCGGTCTCGAATACAAGGCCTGGTACGGGTATATTTCAGACGGGATTTTCCAGAATGCCTCCGAGGTGGCTTCCGCAGCAGTGACATCAGCTACGGTTCAGCCTGGAGATATCCGCTACAAGGACATCAGCGGAGCAAGCGGGGTACCTGACGGAATCATAAACAGTGACTACGACCGAACCGTTATCGGAAGTTCCCTCTCGCGTTTGAACTATGGAGGAAACCTGTTCTTCGGCTGGAAAGGCCTTGATTTCAACCTTACTTTCCAGGGTGTTGGAAAACGTGACGCTCTCCTCACGGATGAGATGGTTCAGGCTCTCTACAGCTATTGGGGCAACGTCCCTGCATTCGTTGCAGATAATCATTGGAGTCCGTTCAATACTGTAAACGAGAATCTTGCAGCTAAGTATCCCAGATACTCACAGACGACCGGAACCAGTTCCCAGAACTATGCTGTCTCCGATTACTGGCTCATCAACGGGGCTTATTTCAGGGTAAAGGACATTACCCTCGGATATACACTTCCTCAGAAATGGATGGACAAGATCAGGGTGCGCAGTCTCAGGATTTCCTGCTCGCTTTCGGACTTCTTCACCGTTTCCCATTTCCCTAAGGGATGGGATCCTGAAGTCAGTTCCACAGGCTATCCGATTACGAAGAGCGTAATCATCGGAGCAAGCATTAAATTTTAGGAGGACAGACAGATGAAAAAGATACTATTTACTATACTGACAGTCTTCGCAGCTGTTTCCTGCATTGACCTGGACCTGGCTCCGCTTGACAAGCCTGCCACCGGCAACTGGTATCAGGACAAGGAACAGATAGTAATGAGCCTTAACAATATCCAGCTCGTGCAATTCTGGCTTACCGACCGTACCGAGGCAGATATGACAGCTGACCTCGATGAGTTTACAGACGACGCGGTGAACAGAAATTCCCAGAACCCGATGAAACTCGGAACTCTTACAGGCAATGGTTCGGTCAATGTCAAGACCATCTGGAGCTATACATACAAGGGAATCAGCCGATGCAATTCAATTCTTGACAATATCGATAAGGCGAAGGACACAATGTCCGAGGAGGATTACCTGATGCTCCAGGGCTGTGCCAGATTCTACAGGGCATGTTTCTATTCCAGAATCTGTATGCTTTACGGGGACCCTGTGATGTTCCTGAACGACATTACCCTCGAAGAGGCTTACACCATTGGCCGTACGCCGCTGCTGGAGGCTCTTCCCAAGATAATGGAGGACTTCGACTTTGCCGCAGAACACTGCTTTGTCTCATATTCGGGCCAGCAGATGGTTACAAAGGGCGCTGCTCTCGGAATGAAGGCGAGAACCGCCCTGTATTTCGGTACGATGTTCAAGTTCCAGGAGAATCCTGACGAGGCCAACTCCCGCAAATATCTGGAAATGGCGAGGGATGCTGCCGAGGCCTGCATTGACCTCAATGTTTATGACCTCTATCCTGATTTCAGCGAGCTCTTCCTCAGCAAGACCCACAATACCTGCGAGGCTGTGTTCAGCATTGCGCGCTCGTATGAGTATTCAGGAGGTAATGACAGCCAGTATCTCCACAATCTCGGCGTTACTTCCGGCCTTCCGAGGATGCACAACGGGTATTGTTCCAACAATCCTACCTGGGATCTTCTCTACTCATTCCTTTGTGATGACGGACTTACTGTGGACAAGTCTTCCCGTTTCAATCCGAAGAATCCTTGGGAGAACAGGGACCCCCGCCTCAAAGCTACCATCCTTGAACCTGGGACCAATTTCTGCGGTATTGTATATGATTTCCGTTTCAATGCCCTCAAGGTCTGGAGCGACAAGGCCGGAGGCCTCGTGGCAAACAATGACTGCATTCTTGTAAATACCGACCCGAAGCTTCCTTCCAGGACAGGTCTTATCAAGTGCAAAGGCGTCGATGAGGACTGGACCGATGACTTCATTGCCGCTCCTGACAAGCAGATATTGCGCTATGCCGATGTTCTCCTGATGTATGCAGAAGCTAAGATTGAACTCGGGGAAATATCTGACGGAAAGGCGGCTGGCGCTATCAACAGAGTCAGGGCCCGTGCCTATAAGGCTGATCCTTCCGGTACAGGATACCCTGCAGTGACGGCGTCTGACCAGGCGTCACTGCGCAAGGCTCTCCGCATTGAGAGGCGTATGGAATTCGCCGGCGAAAGACTCAGAATGTATGACCTACGCCGGTGGAGAATCGCCGAAAAGGTGCTCAACGGTTATGAATGGGGCTTTGCCTACAACAAAAAGACTGCTCTTGAGGCCCTTGGCGGAAACTTCATCGATTTCGTGCCGCCGATAGATGAGGACGGAATTCCTGATATGAGCGGGCTTTCATCTGTGGCTGCTGCCCAGACTATCCACGAAAGGCATTTTTACAAGGAGTCCGGCTATCTCTGGCCTATTCCGACCAATGATGTCCTGGTGTCCGGCGGAAATGTTGAACAGAATCCTGGCTATTAGAATGAAAAAGACATTATTCTTCATTATTATTGCAGCGGTCGCCTGCCTCGGAATTTCCTCCGGGGAGGCCTCCGCAACATTGAGGCTAATGGCCTTCAATGTCAGGTACAATACGCCAAAAGATACCGGAGTCCTGAACTGGGAAGTTCGAAAGTTCGCCATTCAGAGATTCATCAATGAGGTCCGTCCGGACGTCGTCGGAGTCAATGAGGCGAGGGCAGAGATGCGGGAGGACCTGCTTGCGCTTCTTCCTGACTATGAGATGATTGAGATTGAGGGTACCGGTACCGGGAAGGGTGCCAATGCCATCATCATCTACAATCCTTCCACGGTCAGGCTTCTCCGCAATGACTGGTTCTTCCACAGCGCGACCCCGAAGAAGCCGTCAATGTGCTGGGATGTTACCACGAAACAATGGAGAGGTACGGTGTGGGGACTGTTCAAGGAGAAGGCCACAGGAAAGAAATTCTATTATTTCTGTACCCATCTATGTCTCGGACTCCAGACCTGCGACCTTGAAGGCAAGTTGAATTCAAGCCTGCTGAACCTGGACATGATGCAGGAGGAAGCCGGGGAGAAAGCGCCTGTCTTCCTTGTCGGTGATATGAATGCGACCTACCTGAAGGATGATGAGCGCAGATGGGGTCTCCAGCCATATTATTACTGGATGAAGGATGCCAGACTTACTGCTCCGGATACTGATGATGCCATCACTTTCAATGCTTTCGGCAAGATGCAAATCACGCGGCGGCATATGTTGGACTATATTTTTTACCGCAATGCGGACGTGCTTCGCTTCGAGGTTTTCAATGAACCTCTATGGGGAGTTCCATACATATCAGACCATTATCCTGTGATGGTCACTGTAAATCTTTGATGATGAACACTGCTAAAATCATTATTCCGATTGCCGGGATGGCTGTTTTGTCCGGGGCTCAGGCACAGAACAGGCGTCCCGACATTGTGCTTCTCCTGGCTGATGACTGGGGCTTCCCTCACGCAGCCCCATATGGAGACAGAGTCGTGGATTCCAGGGTTTTCGACCAGGTTGCCTCGGAGGGTATGCTCTTTACAAGGGCCTACAGCGCAGCCCCGCATTCCTCGCCATCCAGGGCTTGCATACTTACTGGCTGCTATGCCCACAGGCTCGGGGAGGCCTGCAACTTGAACTGCTATTTCCCACGTGAACTGACGGTCTATCCCCAGATTCTGGAGGAGGCCGGATATGAGACGGTTTACTGGCACAAGGGCTGGGGCCCTGGAGTGTTTACGGCTACAGGCTGGGATCATAATCCCGCCGGCCACGAGGTCACGGATCTTGCCGCCTGGATAAGGGAGGTTCCGTCTGACAAGCCAATCTGTGCCTGGATGGGCAGCAGAAGACCTCACAGACCTTATACGGTCGGTTCGGGCGAGGCTCATGGCTTCAATCCGGACTCCCTCGTGCTATGCCCGGACCTTCCGGATGCCCCTGATGTGAGAACGGATGTCGCTGATTACTATTACAATATCCAGCTTTTCCAGGATGAATGCCAGAAGGTCATTGACGCACTCCGGGAATCCGGAAGGCTTGACAATACACTCCTTGTCATAACGAGTGACAACGGTTATTCCTTCCCGCGTGCCAAGTCCAATCTATATGACCTCGGCTGTCATGTTCCAATGGCCATCCGCTGGCCTGGAGTGGTGGAGCCCGGAACTGTATGTGACGGTTTTGTGAGCCTTATGGACCTGACTGCGACCTTCTATGAGGCTGCAGGAGCAGAGGGCCCGAAGGGAATGGATTCCAGAAGCATGATGCCTGTGCTTGAGGGCCGCAGGAATGGGACCAGGAAGGAGCTCTACCTGGACAGGGAGCGTCATACCAATACCCGTCCGGGAGGATACGGATATCCGATGAGGGCTCTGGTGACCAAGGACTGGCATTATGTGGAGAATCTTCATCCTGAGCGTCTTCCTGCAGGAGAAGATCCTGTTTTCGGAGATACCGGGAACGGCCCGGCAAAGGCTTATATGTCATTCTGCAGGGACGAGTATCCATCTGAGATTTTCGAGAGGGCATTCGGACTCAGGCCGGCGGAGGAACTCTATCACGTATCTGCAGATCCCGACTGCATTGTCAATCTTGCCGATGAAAATGTCCGTGTCCGGAAGAGAATGTCCTCTAAACTTCACCGCTGGATGAAGGCTACAGGAGACCCTCGTGTTGATCCGGAGGATTTGTCATTCGATGAGTATCCATACGTAAGAAAGGCAATGAAGGCAGTCGTGGTCGAGATTGAGGGCACTGTCACTGATGCTTCAGGCAAAGTTCTGCCATGGGTTGCAGATAAGGTTAAAGAGTTGTCTGAGAGGGGGTTGCGGATGTTTGTGACTTCATCATTGCCGGAGGCTGAACTGAAAGCCTTCCTGGCGGATAATCTCGGGAATGTCAGCTTTGAGCGCATTTACTCCGGCATTGACCCGTCTGACATTGACTCATACGTGGAGTTGCTGAACGGCATTGTTTCCCTGACCGGGCTCAGTCCGAGGGAAGTTACGCATATAGGTGATGATGAGAGGGACGTTCTTGCCTGCAAGAAGACAGGAGGAGTAATCCCTGTCGGAGTTACCTGGGGTGATTTGGATGCGAAGGGAATGCTGATGGCCGGTGCGAGCTACGTGCTTTCCGACCGGGAGGACCTGGATCTGTGCCTGGATTTTCTGTAGGAATCAGAATGTTCCCCTTCTCGTCAGCTTGAAATCGCATTTGATGCGTTTCTGCTCATTGTTCAGAATCATATCTGCGGCCTGTCTGCCCATCTGCTCGAAATCTGCGGAAATGGTGGTCAGGCCGTCGAGTATTATTTCGTTGACCGGAGAATCATTGTAAGAGATAATGCGGAAATCTTTGCCTGGAATCAGGCCCTTTGCTCTCGCAGTACGGACAAGGAGGGTCAGTTCCATATCAATCTGGCCGTTCAGCAGAAGATAGACTTCGCCCTTGCGTACAATGTCCGGAGTCACCTTGTAACTTGCTCTGTATCCGATTCCGTTATCCTTGCAGAAGTTCAGCACAGAAGTGCAGGTGTATTTGTGATAAAGACTTGATTGAGAAATAATTACATTTAAGGTTCCGGCACTCTTCAACTCTTCTGCAATCGGAGTGAGTCCTCTGTATGCGTCTTCTTCATAGTCCTGCCAGATGCATCCGTAATTGCCCTTCAGATTCTCCAGCTTCCGGTCCATTATTATCAGTTTCCTGTTGGGAATCCTTCTCAATATTGTCAGGATTTGCCGCTGGGTACTCTGATCCAGTGGGAAATGCGGGGTGATTACGAACCAGTCGTAGTATCCTATGTACTTGTTGATATAATAGTCAAGGAGTTCGACCTGCTGGTTGTGAAGGTGGATGTTTATCTCAGCCCTGTCCCCTATGGTATCTGCGAATGCGTCTATCAATGTCTGTTTCAATATGCTCAATTTGTCAATGAGCAGGAGTATGCGTTTCTTCCTGTGCACCTCCGGAGCCGCAATGAAATAGCCGATTCCCCTTGTGGAGTTTACCACCCCGTTGTTTCGGAGGTGGAAATATGCTTTCTTTACTGTCTCTTTCGATATTCCGATTTCGTCCGCAAGCTCGCTTATCGATGGGAGCATGTCGCCGCATTTGAGTGAGCCGTTGCCGATTTTCTCCTCTATCTGATTGATTATCTGTTTGTAGCTTGGCGTTAAACTCTGTTCCGCCACCTTTAAGTTCAATGCTTTTACAGGTTTCAAATTGGTCTCTCCCATTGCCGTGCAATTCGTATGGTTCCGTTTTTAATAGTGTTTTCTTTCAAAACATAAATATAAGAATTATTTCCGCAAATTCCATTATCAGAACCTGATTCCCACACCCAAATTGACCTGGATGGTCTTGAATTTCACGGTTGTGACACCGGCAGAGAATGCGAGTGACCTCCAGTTGGCCGTAATGCCGGCCTCCGCTGCGATGCCCCTGAATGAGAGATTGGAGACATTGGCCCATTTCCCGTCCATATCCATCCAGGACAATGACCATTTGCCAGCTCCAACCCCGGCGAATAATGAGAGATTTTTAATGACCGGAAACATTGCACCGGCTGTCAACACATTGATTGACAAATTGTTCTTACCGCCTCCCCAGAACTCTGAACCGTCCGGGAGGGTACCGTCGGAAAGGCAGGTGTAAGTGCTTTCGGCACTGGTGAAATTTGACATTCCCTTTACGTATCCGCCCCAGCCTTTGTATTGAAGCCCAAGCATAAGGCCGGCGGTTGGGTGCGGTAATGCAGCAGAGGCAATGATGCTGAAATGGAGTTTTTCCTTATTCCCCTGGGGATCAATGCTTTTTGGCATTCTTTCAATGCCGGGCAGCCCTGCTTTTCCGCTTGTGTCAGAGATGGCTGCAATCCCGCATTCCAATGCCTCTAATTGTTGAATTTCAGCAAGATATGGCCCATCGTATGCCGTCCCTGCGAATCTTTCCGTAATCCTCCTGAAAATATCCTTCTACCAGGGGCTCATTGACCTGGACTTGAGCTTCTTTCCGCTTTCCACAAATCTTCCGATGAGGGATTTTGCCTTGTCTGAACTGATTTCAGCCCCTTCTGACAATGATTTCTTGAGCATCAGGCAGCTGTCGCAGAGTGCTGCATAAGACTTGAGTTCCCCCTCAATGTCCTGTGCCGCCGACATTGCAAGTCTGGGCAATGGCAGGGGATGGTGGCTTGGCATTGCCGCAGCCTTCATTGCTTTGTTATTGCTGGCCGGCTTCCTTGGACGGGATTTCTATGGTTTTGAGATGACTTCTGCTGGCCGGGTTCCACTGCGACAAAGTCTTCCGTTAGCTCCGCCATTGACTCCACCGCCCTCGACGCCCTCTTCCGCGAGGCGGCGGATGAACATGGGGTGGGGGAGTGAATTCCTGGCTTCTTTTTACCGGTATTGATGTGGGTAGTTGTGAATATAATTTTGAAATTTAGTGCTATTTCTTTAACTTTGTCTTAAACATATGGGAACTATGGCTGTATATGTAAAAGCAATACCGACGTTGAAGGGTTCAGCAGCTGAACGCTTTGTTAAAATGTCTGAGGATAACCTTCTCAGACGTAGGTCGGTTGACTTTACAAAATCAGCAGTTAATTCACGTGCAATCTTAGCCAAGAGATCAAAGAATAAATAGTAGAGAGAGACTTGTGGGGTTCTTGTTGGATAATTGTCACTTTGACAGACTTACATCAGAAATAATAAATCAATGCCAGCCGTATAAATGTAGTAAGGACTCTGGCATTGATTCTTTCTTCCATATGGATAATGATGACAATTTTCAGGATTATCATGAAGAGATGATGAGCAATTCTCATTGTTTCTATACTGATAATGAGAATCCTCAAATGGTCTGTGCATTTTCTTTGGCCAGTTCAGCATTAAGAATCGATACGCTGGCAAAAAACAAAAGAAAAGAATTCAATAAGCAAAACGACATACCTTTTGCCAAAAGACGCTCCCAGTATCCAGCCATTCTGATTAGTCAACTATGTATTTTTGACGGATTTGGTAGAAAGGCGTTTGGCTACGATATTGGAGATGAGATGATGGATCTTATCAAAACGATGGTAATGGACCCTGAGAATGATAATGCAGCAAGATTTCTTGTCGTGGATGCTATCAACACTCCTGAGGTAATAGGATATTATCAGCGGAATGGCTTTGAATTTTTATTTGCAAGTGATGAAGACGAACTTATTGGATTGCGCGGGTATAATCCAGTGGAATTCATTGAAAATGAAGAGCCTCCAAGATGTCGGACAAGACTCATGTTTTTCGATTTGATTGTCCTTAGAGAATCATAGAATCCTAATCTTTTTAGCCTTGACCAATCGAACTAACCCATCATGCAGCATTACCATATGCTTTCTTTTCTGGTAATATACAAATGCTTTATGATGAGACTGCAGCGTTTCCAGCGGCCCAAATGCATTTGAACCGCTTATGGACCACGGTATTCATATCAATATTCATAACTTTGAAAAATGCATATCAGTATTGACAGGCAAAATTATGAATGATGCATATGAAAACCAGAATACTAATCCTTCCTGACTTTATCACTTTCCCGTCTATTTTCTAAAAAACGGCCTCTCGCATAGTTGTAGGGCATATTTCTCGGGTGACGCCAGGCTTTTTCGTACCTTTGTCGTATGTTTACCCGCAGGAAGCATAACCGTTCCGGGACCATCAGTGTGGTTGTCGTCGACAAGAGCGGCGGCGGCTTCAAGGAGATTCACCGGGTGGGCATCGCCCATAGCGAGGAGGAGGCGGCCGCTCTGGAGGCCGAAGGCCGGCATTGGATAGCCACGTACGGCGGCCAGCAGTTGATTGACTTCGAAGGCAGGGCCGATAAGGAACTGCGGACGGCCGAGAATGTTCTGTCCAGTATCACTTCGACGCGTTTGTCTGCAGCCCAGACGATCATCGGCAAGGTCTATGACAGCATCGGGTTCGATGAGATCGAGGATGAGGAACTCCGCCACCTGGTTATAGGGCGTATCTGTCAGCCCATGAGCAAGAAAGCTACGGTCGACTATCTTTGTCGTCACTTCAAGGATGACGTGAGCCTGCAGAAGATATATCGGTATATGGACAAGCTCAACAACACGCAGAAGGATCGGGTGCAGGAGATCAGCGTACGGCATACCCAGACGCTTTTCGGCGGGAATATCGGCATTCTTTTCTATGACGTGACCACTCTGTACTTCGAGACGACGGACAAGGATGAACTTCGCAACAACGGCTTCTCAAAGGACGGGAAGAACGCCAACCCGCAGGTGGTTCTGGGGCTGCTGGTAAGTCGTGGAGGCTACCCGCTTTCGTATGCCCTGTTCAACGGGGCCCAGTTCGAGGGATATACGATGATCCCCATCGTGGACGACTATTCAGCGCTACAACCTCGGGAGTGACTTCGTGGTCATTGCAGACTCCGGCTTGATGAGCGAAAAGAACGTCCAACTGCTGCGCAGTGCCGGCTACAAGTATATCATCGGAGCCAGGATCAAAAAGGAGTCAGGCGCTATGAAGGACCTCATTCTGTCCACGCCGCACGAGCCGGGCGTCTTCAACGATATCCCGTATGGCAACGGCGACCGCCTCATCGTAGGTTACTCGGAGGACCGTGCGAGGAAGAACGAGCACGACAGGAACGAGGGTGTAGAGCGCCTCAGAAAGCGATACGCAAAGGGAACCTTGACCAAAGCCGACATCAACAAACGCGGGTACAACAAGTTCCTCAGCATCAGTTCTGGAGTCTCGGTTCGCATCGACGAGGACAAGATAGAGGAGGACAAGGTCTGGGATGGTCTCAAGGGCTATAGAACCAACACCGACCTTCCGGCCGACCAGGTCTACGACAACTACCAGCAACTCTGGAACGTGGAGCGGGCATTCCGTATCACGAAGGGAACGCTGGAAGTCCGGCCGATGTTCCACTTCAGTGAGAAGAGGATAGAGGCGCACGTCTGCATCTGCTTCGTGGCACTGAAAGTGTACAAAGAACTCGAGAGGCTGCTCAAGATCTCCGGCTGCCCGTACTCCGTTGACAACGTCCTTAGGATCGCAGAAGTCATTGTGACCATCGAAGTCGACCTCCCCGAGAATGGCAAGACCCTGACCAAGACCATCTATACATCCAAAGAAGAGCGAGACATCGCCTACCTCATCGAGACCGATGACTGGCTAAACAAAAATGGGTGACGCATTGATAAAGTCAGGACAAGTAATTATCCGCACAATCCCACGGACCTCAAGAGTCCGTAACAGATAAGAGGCCGGCTAAAAATTTCTTTTTGGCCGGCCTCTTGCTTTGATAGTTATCGGGATATTAAGTGGTTACTCGTTTAGAGTCACGTTTACACGATACATCTTGCCAGGCTCCAGGGAAATGTCTTCACTAAGAGTCTTGGTCGCTTTGAATTTGGAAGAATTACTATCATAACCGGCCTTAATCTCAAGTACAGTTCCAGATGGTAGCACACAAGGCTCTCCGGTATATCCTATAATATACGCTACGACATTGCCAGTGCCGTCGGGAATGACGCCTGTGCCGAGTGACGAGCCTCCGGATTGGAACGCCGTCCCAAGACCAACTTCGCAGTAAAACTGTGAATTCCCGTAACTAATACCAAACCTATCATCCAAGTGAGTCCATCCGATAAATCCCATAGGAGGAGTAGGAGAAGCACTATTACTCGTATTCAAATTTATTTTGGTCAGATGATCACAACCGCTTGGCACCTTGGCTGTAACCTTGACGACATAGCAGATGCTCTTAAGAGTCACATTCACATCTCCTGCGGCAAGAGCGGAGAAATCCGTAATCTTTCCTCGCATCACAACGGCCTCGTCAACATTTGACATATCGCCATTGCCCCTCTGCAACTGATATATAGTACGAACACTGATGTACGAATTACCTTTTTTCAGATCGTACAAAAGAGGTTTCGGATCGCTAAGGCCCGTACCTTCCCTCTTTTTTGACTGCCAAGGCTCTGCGTCAGTGCCTTTCCCTTCCGTAAGCGCAGGGTAGAATACAGACACCATTACAGCGCCCTTAGGATTGGAATATGTGCCGCTGAACTTCGCAGAGGCGCCCGC
>JALFFZ010000175.1 GCA_022777585.1 Bacteroidales bacterium
CTGCTCCGTGGTCAGGACGGATGGAAGATATGAATTTGACGGTATGCGCTTCAGTGTCAGCACGGAGGCGGCGGGGGAGGACCCTGTGTCCAAGGCCCGGGATCTGGCTGCACGCGGCATTCTGGCATTTGATTCCGGGGCATTGAAGATGCCGTTCATTGTAAGGACCTGGAGGAGCGGGGATTGGATTAGGCCGATGGGAATGAAAGGGAAGCGCAAGCTCAGCGATATTTTCACCGACCTGAAGATCGGCAGGGATGCCAAGTCAAGGGCTCTTGTGATTGTTTCTCCTGAGCTCTCCGGAGTTGCGGCTCTGGACAATGTATCCGCGCCGGAGGATGAGGCTGCCGGCAATGAAAAAGCCGGAGAGCATGTCGCAGCTGTCTGCGGTTACTCTTCCGGCTCATTCTTCTGCAGAATTGACGAGGCGGTCAGGATTTCAGGCTCGTCAACATCCGTGATTTACCTGGATGCTCGCTGAAATTATTTGATTTCCAGTATATAAGGCATTCTTGCATAGACCTTTCCGCTGGATGATGCATCCCAGTTGCGGAATGCCCTTCCCACTGACTCGAACGGTGTTCCGGCAAGTGCGTCGGTGCTGCCGGTGAGGCTCTCAAGAATGATGTCAAGGGTGGTCATAGGCTTCGGATATGCAGTTATGTTCCATGTGCTGAGGTCCGCCTCGGAGTCGCCAGCCGCGATTGATGCGTATTTTACAGCATCTGCCAATGTTCCGATTTCGTCCACGAGACCGATCTTGAGGGCGTCTGAGCCTGTCCATACACGTCCCTGGGCTATTTCATCAATGGTCTCCTTCTCCATACCGCGTCCTGCTGACACGTTCTCGAGGAAGGCTTCGTAGTTGTCATCCACTGACTTCTGCATATAGGCTGTTTCAGATGGGCTCAGAGGGCGGCTGAGAGAGTACATGTCGCTATGGCTGCTTGAGCCGACATTGGTCACGCCCACGTGGAAAATCTTCTCAGCTGTTCCGCTGAGGTCCGGGATCATGCTGAACACGCCGATGGAACCGGTCAATGTGCTCTTGTCGGAGAAAATCTTATCACAGCTGTTGGAAATCCAATATCCTCCTGAAGCTGCGTAGCTGCCATATGATGCAATCACAGGCTTGTCCTTGCGGAGAAGGTCAATCTCAGTGCGGATTTTCTCCGAGGCCATCACGCTACCGCCAGGGGAGGCTACCCTGAGCACAACAGCCTTGACAGTGGAATCTGCTCTGACTGAAGATATTATACCGGCAAACCTGTCTCCTGCGACCTCCTGCTTGTCATAACCGTCAATGATTTCACCTTCTGCGAAGATGATGGCAATCTTGCGTTTCGCCGTTGAGGCTGTCTGAGCATTGACATTGACATAGTCACCCAACTTTATGAACTTCACATCCTCATATCTGCTTTCCTTTGCGAGGACGGTGATTTTTTCCTTGAGCTCTTCCTTTGTGAGGAGGCCGTCCACAAGCCCGTTGGCAAGGAAGTCCTCCGGTGTGTTGAGTCTGAGCTCCTCAATCATCCCGTCAAGTTCCGCGCGGCTGATTTCCCTGCTGGAGCATATTGCCTCAGCCATTCCGTCCCACATCGAATTGACCATTTCCCTGGTCTGGAGCAGGTTTTCCTCGCTCGGCCTGCTCTTGATGTACATCTCGCCGGCTGATTTGAATTTGCCGTGCCTGATGAGCTGGACATTGACTCCGAGCTTGTCGAGAAGGTCCTTGAGGAATATCATCTGCGTACCTACGCCCACCATCATGTTGGAGCCGCCCTTGTAGCTGCCCATATAGATTTTGTCGGCAACGGAGGCAAGGTAATAGCTGCCTGTGCCCGGATTCTCAGTGTAAGCGACGACCGGTTTGCCTGAAAGCCTGAAGGCTTCGAGGGCCTGGCGGAGTTCCTCCACAGGGGCGATTCCGCCGGCTGACAATCCGTCCGCCTTGAGATAAATGCATTGCACTGCCGGGTCGGAAGCGGCCTTCTCAATAGCCCTTACGGCATCCCAGAGGCCGATTATGCTTATGTCCTGTCCCTGGATCATTGCCATCGGGTCGGTTTCCTGAGTCTGCTCTGCAATGGAAATCCTGGACATGTCCATAATGAGAACTCCCGAGCGTGGCATTGCGGGAGTGGACCCGCCCAGTGAGGCAAGCGTGCCAATGAATCCGAAAAAGAGCATGAATCCGAGGATTCCTGCTATAAGGAGGCCGGCCAACACGGCCAATGTCATTTTCAAAAAGTCTTTCATCTTGATTCCAAATTTTCACAAAGGTAGGTATTTTTGGGATTCAAACGACAATATTTTTTTCTTCTTCGTCAATAATTAGTAATTTCGCAAGATTTAATTAAGAACGCAGTTATCATGAAACCTTCAATACCTAAGGGCACCAGGGATTTCGGCCAGGAAGAGATGGCCGCAAGGAATTACATCTTCGATACAATCCGCTCAGTTTACAGGACTTACGGCTATGTCCAGATCGAGACTCCGGCGATGGAGAATCTTTCGACATTGCTCGGAAAGTACGGCGACGAGGGCGACAAGCTGCTTTTCCGCATCCTTAACAGCGGAGACGCATTCTCCGGAGTCGATTTCGAGGAGTGCAGGAATGAGGATGGCTCCCTGAACAGCAACAAGGTGTCAATGAAGGTCTGCGAGAAGGGTCTCAGGTATGACCTCACCGTGCCTTTCGCGAGATACGTAGTTCAGCACCAGAACGAAATCGCATTCCCGTTCCGCCGTTTCCAGATTCAGCCGGTATGGCGCGCAGACAGGCCTCAGAAGGGCCGTTACCGCGAATTTTACCAGTGCGACGCGGATGTGATCGGAAGCAAGTCCCAGCTCAATGAACTTGAACTGGTTCAGATTGTGGACCGGGTCTTCACCAGGTTCGGGATCAATGTAGCCATAAAAATCAATAACAGGAAGGTACTCACGGGTCTTGCCGAGATTGCAGGCTTCCCGGACAAGGTGACTGACATCACGGTGGCGATTGACAAGCTGGACAAGATCGGCCTTGAGGCGGTCGAGGCCGAGATGAAGGAGAGGGGTCTGACAGACCAGGCTGTGGCTGTGATTGAGCCGGTGCTCCTGCTTGAGGGTACGACGGCTGAAAAGATCGCGACAATGAGGGGCCTGATGCAGGGCAAGTCCGCTTCCGGCATCGTTTCCGAGACCGGTCTCCTTGGCCTGGACGAACTTGACGAACTCTTCGGTTTCATCGAGGCGGCAGGTGTAGGGCAGAAGGTAGAGATGGATTTGTCACTGGCCCGCGGCCTGAACTATTATACCGGTGCCATCTTCGAGGTGAAGGCATTGGATTATGCAATAGGAAGTATCTGTGGAGGAGGACGTTATGACAATCTCACAGGCATTTTCGGCCTTCCTGGAATGTCAGGAGTCGGCATTTCTTTCGGTGCTGACAGGATTTACGATGTGCTGAAGGGCCTGGACAAGTTCCCGAAGGACATTGCCGGTTCGGCCACCGTTCTTTTCGCCAATATGGATGCCGAGGCGCTCTCCTACATTATCCCTTTAGTGAAGTCATTGCGCGAGGCTGGAGTTGCCTGCGAGATTTATCCTGACAAGAGCAAGCTGAAGAAGCAGTTTGACTACGCCGACAGGAAGGGGATTCCTTTCGTGTCGATCAATGGCGGTGATGAGGCGGTTTCCGGCATTGTAAACCTGAAGAATCTTTCTTCCGGAGAACAGAAGACGTTCGCCAGGGATGATCTGGAGGGGATGAAGGCGTTTTTTGCTGCGAGGTAGTTATGGAGGAGCTTGTCGAGGAGTCCGGGAGTTTGGTTGACAGCGTGGATGGCCGCGGAGCCCCGGACGGTGCGGGCAGCGGTGCTGCTGGCGTGGCAGCCGGCGTTTCCGGCAGGCGTAACACCATACTCGGATACATTGCCGGCATTGTCACAGGCGTGACCTATGGCCTCAATCCGCTATTCGCAAAACCCCTGCTCGAGATGGGTGTTTCCATTGACACAATGCTGAGTTTCAGATACCTGCTGGCGGTGCTCATCCTCGGTGTCTGGCTCGTAGCCCGTAAAGAATCCCTCCGCGTCAATGCCGCACAGACCGTCCGACTGGTGATTCTCGGCATACTCTTCGCCCTCAGCAGCGCAACATTGTTCTTCTCCTACAACTACATCCCGGCAGGCCTGGCCACCACGATAGTTTTTCTGTATCCCGTCCTGGTGGCATTGATAATGGTTTTTCTCAAGGTTTATCCCACCTGGCAGGTCTGGCTATCCATCATTCTGACATTTGCCGGAGTCATTATCCTGAGCCTTCCTTCATCCGGAGTCTCCTTCAACGCCGTCGGCCTTCTTCTGGCCGGCGCCTCAGCCCTGGTCTATGCGATGTACCTGATTATCGTGAACCGAAGCCGCCGTCTCAGAACCGTTTCCAATCACGTCCTGACCTTCTATGCCCTCCTGTTTGGCTCTCTGCTGTTTCTTGGGCATGGCCTTTCCTCCGGCGGAGATCTGCTCTCCGGTGTACACGGCTGGTTCTGCTGGCTATGCCTGATCGGACTCGCCATTTTCCCGACACTGATGTCATTGCTCTGCCTGGCCGCTTCCACCAGGCTCATCGGTGCGACCAAAACCTCTGTCCTGGGCGTCGCCGAACCCGTCACCGCCATCGCAGTCGGTTGCATTTTCTTCAATGAATCCCTGACCCTCAATGTGATAACAGGTGTAGCCATCACTCTTTTCGCCGTGACTTTCATGGCACTCACTGACCGGAAACGGTAGTTTCTGCCTGGCTGTCGGAATAACCTCCGGACTTCACCAAGTTGCATGCTCTCCGCAGAAAATTACAGATTAATTCTTCATATTTTCCGGAAAAATTTGTTTTAAAAGAAATAATGCGTATCTTTGCAAAACCAAAACATCGCGGGGTAGAGCAGTTGGTAGCTCGTCGGGCTCATAACCCGGAGGCCGGAGGTTCGAGTCCTTCCCCCGCTACTAAAAATGACAACTGGCTGTTTTACAGCCGGTTGTTTCTGTTTTTTCTAAGCAATACGTGGTATAATTGACATTTTTGGTTGATGAGACAATGATGTTCAGACGCAAGTCCTCATTTTGTACTTCTTGTCTCAACCACTATGCCTACAGCACTCAGATTCGTTCTTTGTGAGTCAAGTGTTGCTCTAGGAAAGGTGCTTGGCTCACTTGCACCCCATAAGCATATCTCAAAAGAGGGTTGTCAAGACAAGTTTCAGGTCAATTTATATTCCCCTACCCTCGGCATTTCGAAGAGCAATCGGCATTCTTCAATGCTCTGGAAAAGGTGGAACTGGTTGTTCTCCATCCCTGCATCCGGCACCAAAAAAAGGCGAGGCCCGTGCGGGTCCCGCCTTGAGTGTTTTCACAACTGCCCGATGGCGCGATGAGTTCACCGCTGAGTTGCGATTAGTCTGTCAAAGATAATGATAACTTAAGTTTCGCAAGTGATTCAGGCCGCCGGTTGTAGGGCCTCGAAGGCCCTTTGGAAGGCATTGAGTTCTTTCCTGAATCAAGGCTTGTTCTTTTAGACTATGTGTAAGGTGTAAAGATCAGTATAGGAATCCAAAAGCCCAGAGGGGAATTTTGTTGCCGGCTGCCATATCAATGTCATCTACCGCAAGAGCGGCCTTGCCCTTGACTTTCTGCAATACTACAAATGTTTATTCGAATAAACAAATATTGCTCAAAAATGTTGAGTCTATTAAACAAGATTGAATATCCGGAAATATGCTATTGACAGTAAGAAAAGCCGAAACAGTACCCATTAGAACAGATGTGACGCCGACAGAGCATAGGAAATGGGTATATAGAAGACAGATAAATCTGAATTTACGAATCCGTGTAAGTATACCAGAACCAGTTAATTCCACCCTCCTGGGCCCCAGCCGCCGTTGCCTGAACCTCAGTTTCCCGGGCCACCACCAGGACCCTCTTCGGAGAGAAGTATAGTTGAAAAACAATCGGACAGGTGATGGCAACATCCGTCGGCTCACCAGTGCCGGGCATATATCCGCATGACCATTTTTTGCTGTCGTTTCAATAACACGGATTGCTTCTGCATCAAGCAACGGATGACAACCCTTAAGGATCTTGACATTTGTCAGACTGCCTTCCTTCGTAATGGTGAAGCCAACGATGACTTTGCCTTGTATTCCTGCCTCTTTTGCCTCTCTCGGATACCTTAGATGTGTACAATATTTATTAATTTTGCGATATGAGAGTCTATAAGCGTATCAATGATGTCTACGAGGTAGAATTGCCGGATTGTAAGAAATACTTTCAATTTTTACAATCAGATTCCGCTTTGTTAGGTGGCGATGTAATCGCTATATTTAATGAAAAATATGATAAACACCAGTCTCCTGACGTAGGTGATATTGTTAAAGGTTCTGTGGAATATTGTTGCCATACTACTATTAATTTAGGGGTTAAAGAGGGTTTGTGGAAAAAATATGGTAATACTCCGGCAAATATTGAATTGTCAAATATTTATTTTAGGAATTATGTTGATGAACCTTGCATCGGAGAACGGTGTTGGCATATTTGGCAAGTCAATGGTGCAATACTCTCTTTTGACGAGATACCTGATTATGTAGTGAATTCATATGTTACATATCTTTTCCCACCTGAATCCGTCTACCATAAAATGATGTATGGTTGTTTTATAGGGGATGGATTGACACCAAATTCAAGAAATACGAAGGGGGCAAGCATCCGGTGGGAAGAGTAGAATTGTAGTATAATAGAAATTTTTATTGGTATGAAAGTATTATTGATTAACGGAAGTCCCCGCAAGGAGGGCAACACATACACGGCTCTCAGTGAAGCTGCCGGCCAGCTTGAGAAGAACGGCATCGAGGCAGAGATTCTCTGGATTGGGACAAAGGCGGTCCGCGGCTGCATCGCTTGCGGGAAGTGCCGCGAACTGGGCAAGAACCGTTGCGCATTCGACGATGACGTCACCAATACGGTGATCGAGAAAATGGAGACCTGTGATGCCATCATCCTCGGGGCTCCTGTCTACTATGGCCAGCCTGCCGCTCAGGCAATGGCACTACAGCAGAGAATGCTCTACGCAGGCGGTCAAGCCTTTCAGGGAAAGCCGGCTGCCGTGGTTACCGTCTGCAGAAGGGGAGGCGCAAGCGCGGCCTTCCAGACCCTCCAGATGCCATTCCAGATGTGCAACATGCCTATCGTGACATCCCAGTACTGGAATATCGCTTATGGCTGCACAGAAGGTCAGTCTGCACTTGACACAGAAGGCATGCAGACAATGAGAAGACTTGCCGACAACATGTCCGTGATGCTCAAGATGTATGCTACCGGAAAGGTGGAGCAGCCGGAGATCGAGCCTTGGGATCCGATGAATTTCATCCGCTGACGATGAAGATTGAGGAAGCCATACTCTACGTGCTTTCCGAGCGAAACGGAGGACTCAAAACCGAGCAGATCGCGGAAATCATCAACCGCCGGAAGCTGCATGTCCGCAAGGACGGCCTGCCGGTCTCCAGCGCACAGGTGTTTGCCGCAGTCATGCGTAACAGCCAGGTCTTCGCCAAGTCCGAGGGAAGGATAATGCTATTGATGTAACTACTCAGGAAGTCGCGTATGATAACAGTAATCATAATTGCAATCACTTGCATTGTCAGCATCCTGTGTTTCAACGGAACGCTGAATGGGAACAAACTGATCTTCAATGCCTATCAGGTATGGCATAGGACGGAATGGTACCGCATGCTGACTTCGGGAATGATACATTCCGGGTGGGGCCACCTGTTCTTCAACATGCTCACGCTGTACTTTTTCGGAAGGGTAGTCGAGCAGTATTTCAGCGCCGCTTTCGGCGGAGTCCTGGGTACGGTCCTGTACGTAGTGCTATACGTATCGGCACTGGCCATCTCCTCCCTCGGAGACCTTGTCAAGTACCGTGACAACTGGAACTACAATGCACTCGGTGCATCCGGAGCAGTATCCGCCGTCCTGTTTGCATCGATACTCTTCGCACCGAAAATGGGAATCTACATCTACCTGATCCCTATCCCGGTCCCTGGATATATATTCGCACCATTGTATCTACTATATTGCTGGTACATGGCGAAGCGAAACATGGACAATATCGGGCACACCGCACATTTCTGGGGCGCGGTCTACGGGCTGCTGTTCCCGATTATCTGTAAACCGGATGTTCTCAGTTTCTGTCTGTCACAATTCAGCCTATGAAAAGAATTCTGCTCATAATCATCACAACGCTTCTCTCGCTGGGGCTCTGCCATGCTCAGATGATTACGGACAGCTGACACTTTCTTTTCCTGCCTGTCTTTCTTTTCCGGAATCCGCATTCGGTAGTTAGTATTAGAGGAAGAATAATTGCCTTTGGTGATATTCAAGAAGAAAGGAGGCACGACATCTCGTCGTGCCTCCTTCATATCGTTTCACCTTAAAACCATTGACAGAGAAAGAAGCAATGTTCTCTGTTCTACATGTATATGTCAGTTCTGGCGGAAAGGTAAACTCATTTCTACCATGAACTAACCAATACTCAACGCCCACAACAAATCAGAGCATGAGCAATTGCACAGTTGTTATCATATCCAGAATAGGTAATACCAATACCACTGCTTCTAGAGGCGGGCGGCTATTTATTTTGCTACAACTGATATTTTTGCTATATTTGTAGCACTTTAAACACACATATTATGGCAAAGATTATTGGCAGAACCGAGGAAATAGAGAGCATGAATCAATTATATGACAGTGGCAAGGCTGAACTTGTTGCTGTATATGGTCGTCGCCGTATTGGAAAGACTTTTCTTGTAGATGAAAGCCTGAAGGGGAAGATTACTTTCAGACATGCAGGACTATCTCCGGTTGACGAGCAGGGTAAGCATAATTTCCTCAAAGATCAGCTCAAGCACTTTTATTATTCTTTGCAACTTCATGGAATGAAGAAGAGTAAATGCCCTTCATCATGGCAGGAAGCCTTCTTTTTGCTGGAAACACATCTTCAGAATACTGACAATGGCGGAAGGCAGGTCGTGTTTCTTGACGAACTTCCATGGCTGGACACACCTCGTTCAGGGTTCCTTACTGCTTTTGAGGGGTTCTGGAATACATGGGGATGCCATCGGGATAACCTGATGGTTGTTGTGTGTGGGAGT
>JALFFZ010000026.1 GCA_022777585.1 Bacteroidales bacterium
TGCATTTTCCCACCCCATTGATAATCAGCGGCTTACAATTTCCCGGGTTGCGCGGTGATTTTCACGAGACGTAATACGTAATCGCGGAGACGCTTACAATCTATGCAACTGAATTTATCATAGCAAATCCATCACTTCATCGTAAACCAGACCGCACAACCTGGCTATTTGTTTTGGCGAAGAATTATATCTGCTTTTCATACGCCTTGCCAATAGCAAACGCTGCTCCATTTTCAGACAACGCAATTCATCCTTGCCGAACATTTCCTGAGAGAGCATTCTCCTGTTATCCCTCATCTCGCTTAACGGGACTGTCAGTTGAGAAATTGCACCGCCCCGAGACTCGATGTCAACATCTTTTGAGATGGACATATAAAAGTAGAATGCCTTATGGCTTTTGAACAACCTTTCAACTATGGTGACAGCCACATATTGATCGGGAAGTATCAGGTTATCAACAACCCGGATTCCTGAATCGATCTTCACCCTGGTCTTGGCAATCATTCTTTTATCCTGAGCCGTCTGCAAAATGCTATCCATACCCAGCATCCACTTCGGACTAGTCCAGATGTTCGGGCTGCGGTAATACAATGACCCGCTTGACCAGGGATAATCCCACGGATTGTACGGCAACCCTGCGGACAATGGATTCTTCAACACATAGCAGATTGCTGTCTTGAGATACCTGTCATCATTGATGCTCTGATGACTTATCTCAATATCCCTCAGCGACTTGCGTTTCTGATACCGCAAGGACAGATACATTGAGGTCCGCCGTACATACTCGTGAATGAACCTGTTGCAGGAATCAAAATCACCGTACAGGACAAAATGCACGTGAGTATCCATCAGGACGAATGCCAGAATCAGAACGTCGTAACAGGCAACGATTGGAAATATCCTGTTCATCCCATCCAGGAACTCCTGCCCGTTGTGAAACATTACTTCCACGGAATCTCCTGCGGTGTAGAAATGCCAACAATTCCTGACGGAAACAACTTTGCCCTTAGTGGCGGTCAGACCAATACCCAAATCGGAAACAACATCCGACTCCATTGTTTTGAAATCAATCATAACACAAAATCACTCCCCTCTGATGGCAGCCGTCGTAAAGTTATTCAATAATCGCGAAAATTCCACCCATTCGGTCAATATTTCAGGCACCACAAAATGAAAAAACTGCCGGGCTATCTTCCGCCCACTTTTTGCAGCTGACAAAGTGTAGAATCTTCAGATCCCAACTGCCTCTTGATGTACCTACCCAGAGCCTCGTCTTCACAGTAGATGAAACAGCCTTTCTGGCCACGGGACAGAATCGTGCGATAGGTATTTCTGATGATTCTGTCAGCCAATGCATAATTCCGGCTGGACTTGATGCCCTTCAACGAAGTATCAGTCTTCGCACGGGCAAGATAATCGGTCTGCACTTCTCCATCCTTGAAAATGAGATCCTTCCCGATTATTATACCGACATAATCAAATTCCAGCCCTTGAGATGTATGGATGCATCCGACCTGATCGAATGAATCATCATCGATAGCCCAGGTAGCAGTATCGGAGAAGTTCCATTGCGCCTTGAATCCGCCGGGCAGAATTATGTCATAAAGATTCCGGTCTTTCTTGCTGACCCAGTCGTAACAATAACCGGCTATCATTCTGGATTTGTTTGCAACTCTGTTCTTCTCACGAAGTGCGTCTCTCATCTTGCCAGGACTGTCAAAGACCTGAATGTCATAATCAATATCCACTTGTGTATTTGCAGTTTTTCTGATACCAAGGAGATTATCCAGAAAAGCCAGATATCCATCGCTACCATTACACCTGAACTGGGACACAAGATTAAGTTCATCCCCGCAAAGAACAGTGCTTCCCTCTTCCTTTGCACATTTCCTGATCAGTTCCACGCTTCCTACATCGGAAGTTGTCACTATCTGATCCTCATCAATAAAGAAAACCGACACTCGGGAAGAATGAATGATTTCCCTTGCCTGGCACTCACCAAGATTCTGAAAAATACCGCTTTTCATCTGCAGCCGGTGGGCCTCATCTACAATCAGGCAGTCAAAAGCGTCCTTACCCGCAGAAACATAAGAACCCGACCCTCTGAAAAGCGATCTGATATAATTGTCGGAGTACGCATCCCCGCGAAGTTTCTCAAAATATACATTTCGAGGTGCCGCATTCTTTGTAACATAATTGGCAGTATAGTTATTTCTGATCAAGTCGCACAAAAGCTGAATGGCCACGACACTCTTGCCGGTCCCCGGCCCGCCTTCAATGATAACTGTGTACTTGGATTGGGCCGAATCGGGCTTTGAGGCCTGTTCGAGTGAGTTGCGGACCAATCTCCTGATAGTCTCAAACGCAACCTTCTGCTCATCGATAAGATAGAACTCTTTATTACCTTTAAGCATTGACCCCAATGCATCCTGAAGGGATTTAGCCGGCCTGAGCCTGCCATCTTCAATCTTGTACAGCAAATCCAGCTTACTTCTGCTCCGGACAAACTTCAGGATGAATTCGGTCAGTTTCGCGGTATCTCTTTCCAGAAAGACAGGGGCGAGCGCAACCGCTTCTCGGTATAGCTCACAATCAATATTTGACCTGCTGGATTCCTTGTAATTGTGAAGGAAAGCACAGGGGTGGAGAGAAATGTCGCAGTTCTGAACGTTCTCATTGAAACATTCTATTGTCTTTGCATATGAATATGCCTGGTATGAAGGATGTACGACTGCTCTGTTGGCGCCCCCGGTATAGGCCGTTACTATATCCGGCCTCGATGTCTTTCCACTTGTTTCCCACTGCTTCAGTTCAATGATTACCACATTATTGTGGTCATTTTCATCAACTCCCGAGATCAAAAAATCGACCCGCTTGGATGTAAGCGGTATCTGATATTCGATTGCCACCTGACACTCATCATCTATTTGGGGGACATCAATGGCGTTTCGTAAATACTGAAGTGAATTCGCCCAACTGCGATACTCGGCATCATTATTATGACTGATGTTGTGAGCGACAAAGTCTTTTTCAATAATTGAAGCTATTAAGTTGCTCCTGACATCATTCACAAAACCGCTTTTCGAGTTGCGATATACTATCATACTGAAATAATTGTTTCAACACTTTGCTTAGTCCCACAAAATTAGCAAATTCCTTGACAAGCCCATAAACAGCTGAATAACATTCATATGTTTATGATGGAGTTCGAGGTCGCAGTGAATGCGGCCCTACTCCCCGACACCTGCTCCGACGCCACGAAGGATCCCATCATAAGCAAGGTAGTCAGGATAGTCAGGATAGTCAGGATAGTCACGGCGCCGAGCAAATCACCGCGCATAAATCAAAAATATATTTGACTGATATTCAGCATATTACGATTTTTGCCCTTGCGCGGTGGCATCAATTTAATCTCACCGCGCAAGTCAAAATTTTCTATGTCTCTGGTAATCACCAAGTTACGTTTTTTCAAGTTGCGCGGTGATTGGCAGGAAACCCCGGCAACCCCGGCAACCCCAGAGACCGGATGGGAACCCCCGGAAACCCCAGAACCGGATGGAAACCTCGGAAACCCCGGAGGCCGAATGGCCCGCAATGCCGGAACTGCGAGTCAGAGAAGACAGCTCATGAGTGAATGGGCGAAAATCACTACTATCCCGTTTAAACTAATTAATACGGAATAAGTTAGGATATTCGTCAGTTGAAACGGGACAGTAGTGTTCAAATTTCTAAAATTCGAGCAGAACCTTTCCGCATTTGCCGCTCTTCATCACGTCGAAGCCCTTCTGGAAATCGTCGAAGGCGAAACGGTGGGTGATGACAGGGCTGAGGTCGAGACCGGAGATGAGCATCTGCTCCATCTTGTACCAGGTCTCCCACATCTCGCGGCCGTATATACCCTTGAGGGTGAGGGCGTTGAAGATGACCTTGCTCCAAGGAATCTGGGCGGAATCCGGCTGAATTCCCAGGAGGGAAATCTTGGAACCGGAGTACATGCTGTCGATCATCTCCCTGAGCGCAACTGGCGAGCCGGACATCTCAAGACCCACATCGAAGCCCTTAAGTCCCATTTCGTGCATTACCGCAGCGACGCTCTGTCCGTGAGTAGGGTTGACGCAGACGGTCGCCCCCATTTTCTTCGCAATGTCGAGGCGGTAATCGCTGAGATCGGTAACGACTATGTTCCTGGCTCCGGCGAACTTGCAGATTGCGGTCGCCATGGTACCTATGAGTCCTGCACCGGTGATAAGCACGTCCTCGCCGAGCACAGGGAACGACAGGGCTGTGTGCGTGGCGTTTCCGAACGGATCCATGATTGCGACGAAATCGTCCGGTATGCGCGAATCGACCTTCACCACATTGGAGGACGGGATACTGAGGTACTCGGCAAAGGCGCCGTCGCGGTTCACGCCTACGCCTATGGAATTTTCGCATATATGTTCGCGGCCTCTGCGGCAGTTGCGGCAATGGCCGCAGGCTATATGCCCCTCTCCGGTGACGCGGTCGCCGACCTTGTAGTTACGGACTCCGCTGCCGAGCTTGACAATCTCGCCTACATATTCGTGGCCTATGGTCATAGGCGTCTTGATTGTGTTCTGGGACCACTGGTCCCAATTGTAGATGTGCAGGTCGGTGCCGCAGATCGCGACCTTCCATATCTTGATAAGAACGTCATTCACACCGACTTCCGGCATAGGGACGTCTTCCATCCATATACCCGGCTCGGCGTATTTTTTTACCAGTGCTTTCATTTGCGTGGAATTTAGAAAACCGCTGCAAATATACTTACGATTCCGAAAAATTGTTCGCTATCTTTGCAAGGAACCTGTAAATCGACAGCTTATGCAGAATAACGGCAGCGGACGCATCGCCTACATAGATTACCTCAGGGTGGTGGCGTGCTTTCTCGTGATGCTGGTTCATGCCAGCGAGAATTTCTATGGAACCGACAACTCCGTCGGACTGGCCAGCAACTGTTCAATGCTTCTTAACGAAAGCAACCGCTTCTGGGTGGCATTCTACGACGGCTTCGTGGCCAGGACCTGCGTCCCGTTGTTCATGATTGCCTCCGCCTTCCTGCTTGTGCCGATGAAGCCGGGGACCGGGATGGGCAGCTTCTATAAAAAACGCTTCGCGCGCATACTCCCGCCCTGGATCTTCTTCTCGTTGCTGTACTGCCTGCTGCCCCTGCTCTGGGGCGGAATGAGCATTGAGCAGTCGCTCGCCGACCTGAAGCATCTGCCTTTCAACTTCCCGTCCATGGCCGGACATCTGTGGTTCATGTACCCTCTGGTCAGCCTTTACCTCATAATACCCGTCGTTTCGCCCTGGCTCGAGAAGGCCAGCGCCAAGGAGGAGCTGATCTTTCTGGGCATATTCGGTCTCAGCACCTTCATTCCGTGGATACACCGTTTCCTCTATCCGGAGATATGGGGCGAATGTTTCTGGAACGGATTCACAATGCTCTGGTACTGTTCCGGTTATCTGGGCTATCTGGTTATGGCGCACTACATCCGCGTCCATCTGGACTGGAGCCGCCGCCGTCGCGCCATCACCGGTGCCCTCTGTTTCCTCGCCGGCTCTGCTTTCACCGGATGGGCGTTCTGGCACGCCGGCACCCCGGGCATACTTATCGAGACCCCGAAACTGGAATGGGCCTGGGAGTTCTGCATGCCTAACGTGGTCATCGCAGCCTTCGGCGCCTTCCTCCTCTTCAGCTGCATCGAGCGCAAAGAGTCCCCTGCCTTCATTTCCGGGCTCTCCCGCCTGACCTTCGGAATGTATCTTATGCATATGTTCTTCCTCGTTCCTATAGCCGGCCTCGTGATTGGCGGCAACCCGGCCGAGCCGCGTCTGCCCGTATGGCTCGCGATCCCGACCATCGCAGTCGCGACCTACGTCTGCTGCGCACTTGCGACCCGCCTGCTCGCCTTCCTGCCGAAAAGCAAATGGTTCGTAGGCTGCTGAGAAATATTCAATATTACTGACAGGCGCATGTATAGGAAGGCATATATCGCGACGGCCCTCGCGCTGCTGGTCTGCGCAGTCCCGCTGTCCTGCAGACGGTCGGGCCTGGACGGAGAAGCGAAAGCTGCCCTGAAAACACTTGACAGGACACTGGCCAACGCACCCGTATATGACCGGGCGAAGCAGCGCAGCATCGATTCGCTCAAAGTCCAGCTCACAGGAGCGGATGCATCGAGTCTGCCCTCCTGCTACGGCAGGCTTCACGATATGTACTACTCATTCCAGTCTGACTCTGCAATGCACTACACCACTCTGGAGTACAAGGCTGCCGTCAGCTGCGGGAACGAGAAACACAGGGTGAACAGTCTGCTGAACATAGCCCAGCTCAACAACATCACCGGAAACTATTCCGACGCAAGAGGCATTCTCGACAAGCTGGACAGAAGCACTCTCTCCCCTTCCCACTTCGCGAGGATGTGCTCCGTTTACAACATACTCCACGAATATTCCGCGAAAATTTCGCTCGGACCGCATCAGGCCGCATATCACAGGGCCAGGGCGAACGAATACAAAGACTCGCTGCTGGCAATGGGCGAGAACATCTTCGTCCATACCCACAAACTGATGGTCGAGGGGAAGATGGACCTTGCAATGGGAATGATAAAGAACTACTGCGATTCCCTTCCGATGGACCATCCGAAAAAATCGATGGCTGCATTTCTGGTCTCCATAATCTACATGGAGAGAGGCAAGGACTATGAGAATGAAGAAATAACATATCTGGCGCAATCGGTCACCAGCGACATAATCACTGCCAGGAAGGAGCATACCGCAATGATCCAGCTGGCCAGCATACTCTTCGAAAAAGGGGACCTTAAGCGGGCCTACCGATATATCAACAAGGCACTGGACGATGCCACCTGCTGCAAGGCCAACATGAAGATGGAGTCCATCTCCCGGCTGATGCCGACAATCAGCGATGCTTACGAGCGTATGGTGCGGCGCAATTATCTGCTGTTCTCGCTTGCAATCGCAGCGATATGCCTGATCTCCTTCCTGCTCATCCGCTCCGTCATCTCTCAGAAGAAGCAGAAGAAGGAACTTGCGATAATAAACAGGCAGCTCGGCGAGGCATCCAACATCAAGAACACCTACATCACGCAGCTCATCCTTGAGTGCAACAG